>JBCDCO010000114.1:0-16746 GCA_039181635.1 Cyanobacteria bacterium P01_G01_bin.19
CTCCGATCAAGAAGTGGAAGATAATCAATTGGTAAGGTCCACCGTTGTATAACCACTCATCTAAGGAAGCTGCTTCCCAGATGGGGTAGAAGTGAAGACCGATTGCATTGGAGCTAGGTACAACTGCACCAGATACAATGTTGTTACCGTAGATTAAGGAACCTGCTACAGGCTCACGAATACCGTCGATGTCTACAGGAGGTGCTGCGACAAAGGCAATTAGGAAACAAGTGGTTGCTGCAAGAAGTGTAGGGATCATTAGAACACCAAACCAACCGACATAGATGCGGTTGTTAGTGCTTGTAATCCACTGACAGAAGTTCTCCCATGCACCGCGTGTTTCGCGCTGTTGTAGAGTAGTAGTCATGTGTTTATGATTGCTTTATTTATTTAGTTGTCTAGGTTCTGTAGAACTGACACCTATCAGTATAAAACAGTTTTTAGTTTTGTGAACAATTTTAATTAAATATTTTCTTATGTATAGTATAAGTAAAGCTTATTACGTCAAATGAAGTCGGTAATTACTTACAGTCCAGCCTTTACGATAGTTCCCACCTATGAGTGTTTCAATCGATGTAGCTACTGCAACTTTCGTGTTGATGTGGGTACAGAAGAATCTACCTCCATCGAACAGACCGAGAAAAAGTTGCAGAAGCTAGACAAGCAGTTGATCGCAGAAATTTTGGTTCTCAGTGGAGAGGTTCATCCTTTATCTATAAATAGAGCAAAATGGTTTACAAAAATTCATAAAACCTGCCAGTTAGCCTTAGATTATGATTTTTTACCGCATACCAATGCAGGACCTTTGAGCTGGGCAGAGATGAAACAGCTCAAAGAACTAAACGTGTCTATGGGATTGATGTTGGAGCAAGTAAATCCTAAATTTTTGCAGACAGTTCATCAAAACGCCCCTAGCAAGCAACCTCAGTTACGTTTGCAACAGTTAGAGTGGGCGGGAAAATTTAAAATTCCCTTTACAACAGGAATATTATTGGGCATTGGCGAGACGATGCAAGATATTGAAGAATCTTTACAGGCGATCGCCTCAATTCAGAACAGATGGGCGCACATCCAGGAAGTTATTTTGCAACCTCACAGCGTCGGTAGCAAACAAGAAGCCGATCTTCCTACATTTGAACCAAGTTTACTACCCACCGTCATTGCCAAAGCGAAGAAAATTTTACCTGAGAGCATTTCAATTCAGATACCGCCCAACTTAGTTGCAGACTCTAATTTTTTACTAGATTGTCTGGAGGCTGGCGCGACCGACTTGGGTGGGCTCAGCCCCGTAGATGAAGTAAATCCAGATTATCCTCACCCAACAGCAGAGTCTTTATCTAGAATTTTGGCACAGGCTGGCTGGAGACTGAAACCCAGATTACCAGTATATTCTAAGTACTATTCTTGGTTGCCGATCGCCCTGCAAAAAGCAGTTAGAAAAAAAGAAATGGGATTGAATTTATAGAATTACGATCTTTTAGACAAAGGCGTGCTATGATTAATATCCGTGAGAACAAATGGCTGTGAAGCTTAATGTTTCCAAGGGTCGCTAGCTCAACGGTAGAGTACTCGGCTTTTAACCGATTGGTTCTGGGTTCGAATCCCAGGCGACCCATGTGCGCAGTAACATATCAAGAGACTAGTTAAAGGCAGCGAAAGGGAATCTATTTTTCCTAGTTTGTCAATACCTACTAATCATCTGTGACAAGTTAAGGGTGTGTGTTGTTTGTCAGCTAGCTTTTATGTCAAAAGTCATAAGGTTTTGAAGTTTGTTAGTAGCTTTGAACTATAAAAAGTAATCTTATTCTTATATCTATAATATAGTGTCTAAAAGTAAATCAAACACTATATATAGTAGTTAACTAATCTAGTTTTTTTTAACTTGTCACCAATACCTATTAACTCTCGATTGTATGTCTGACGTCATTCGGTAAAGCAGCTAGCCCATGAAGAGATTGCCCGTCAGGTTTGCCTGCTGCGAATTAAAGCACCGCAAAAAATGAATATAGAGTTCTTAACTGACTTTCTGTTTTCAGGTTTTTCTCTTCATCTTTTGTCAGTCAACCAGTTCAAACACCCCCAGTCAAAGATACTTCTATCACTGGGGGTGTATGTAGTAAATATTGAGTTCAATTTTCAACTGCCTTGTATCAACCTCGACAGTTTATGATGCGTAGCGAATCCTTTAGGGCTTATGCTTGCGGTTATGCGAAGCGGTATACCAGCATGCGGCGAATATGCCCTAAAGGATTCCTTTCAGTCACGGAGCGGTTATCCGCAGGTGTACCCTTTAGGGATCCTTTAGGACTAAGCGCCTTTGCGCGAAGCAGTATCCACGAACGCGAATGCGTTCTAGTCCGCAGAGCGGACGATGGCACATAAGTGCTGTGGACAAGGGCATTTATCCTCGAATGGGGACAATGTCCTTGAAGAATCCCTTTGGGACAACGCGGGAAAGGCACGGCGCTAACGCGCACAGTCGTAGGCGTTCTGCCCTTTCAGGGCTGTGCCGCATCTGATCCCCGCAATGTAACTGTCTCACAATTGTCCATCGCTCTAAATTGTTCTGTAAGTTCGATAATTAATGTTGGGGAAAATATTATCAATCTGTTCGACTTTCTCTAACCAACCAGAATCAATTTTGCCAACCAATACATCATCGTAGATCTTGTTAAAGCGAAGTAAGTGCGATCGCGTTCTGCGGATAGCATAGGGCACCATTGTGCCAGTACGCATGATAAACGCCCAATCAGATGACTGTGCCAGCAGCAATTCTCTCGCTGCCTGATTTAAAGCACGCCACTCCAGCTCATCAGCAGGTTCTCTTCCTGCAAGCTTAATCATTCTTTCTGCTGCTTTGTGGAGATGGGGATAAATCCAGGCATTAGTATCATTTAACCAATACTCATGGAATCCCTTATAGCCCCAACTAGACTGAGAAGGACGACATACCTGTTGAGTAGGCTGTTGCTGCAGATACTCTGACAGGTGAGTCATATCGTAAGTATTTTGGTCGTACCAACTCTTGCGGAACAGAAAGTCAATAAACTGCGGACCTTCATACCACCAATGACCGAACAGTTCTGCATCATATGGAGATACTACAATGGGCGGTCGCTGCAACATCCCGTGTAGATTTTGGATCTGCTGTCCTCGATTGTACATAAAGTTGCCAGCGTGTTCTGCTGCTTTTTCTCTCGCCCAATAGGGATCGTACAAGCCTTTTTCCGATAAGCCGCCATCGCGGCTGGTGATTTTATGATATTTGATCCCCGTGTTTTTACGCTGACCGTTGGGCATAATGTAGGGCTTGATGTATTCATATTCAGCTTCCCAACCCAAATCTTTGTAAAATTCGCGATATTCTACTGCGCCAGGATAACCCACTTTAGAAGACCAAACCTGTTGCGAAGATTCGTGGTCGCGACCAAAAGCAGCAACTCCAGTTTCAGTGAAAATAGGGGCATAAGAACCATAGCGGGGACGAGGACGGGCATAGAGGATACCGTGTCCGTCGGTTAAGAAGTAGCGCAGACCAGCGTCGGCTAGCATTCTTTCTACGCCTTCATAGTAAGCACATTCTGGCAGCCATATTCCTTTGGGTGGGCGACCAAAGTTCTCTTCATAATGTTCGCAGGCTACTTTAATCTGCGACCAGACAGCTTGAGGATACATCTTCATTAAAGGAAGATAGCCGTGAGTAGCACCGCAGGTAATGATATCTAAATTGCCGCTATCGAGAAATTGCTTAAAAGCCAAAACTAGATCGCGATCGTAGCTTTCCCAAGTTTGTCGAATCTGGCGAAAAGAATTGGCATAATATTCTGCCAAATACAGCATGTGTCCGTTATGCTGATGGCGGTCAATTTCTTTTTCAATTAATTCTTGCAGTTGAGCTAAATGAGCATCGTAACGATCTTGTAATAGTTCATCCCGCAGCATAGACACCAGTGGAGGTGTCATACTCATGGTCATTTTAAAATCGACTCCATCTCGCTTCAAGTTCTCGAATACTTGAAGTAGAGGAACGTAAGTTTCGGTAATGGCTTCAAATAACCATTCTTCTTCTAGTACAAAATCACTTTCGGGATGTCGAACGAAAGGTAGGTGTGCGTGTAAAACAAGGGCAAGGTAACCTAGAGCCATGATGTAATATTTCTAAAAAGTTTTTTATGACCTGAATTGAGGAACTAAGGCAATCTGGGTAAATTTTATGATATCTTAATAATGTATTCTGAGAAAGTTTGACCAGTAAAAAAAAGCTGTTTGGTAGTTGATTAAAATCGCTCTTAGCGCGCTTTTAGCCCTTGTCAAACAAGCAATTGTAGGTGCTGCGACCAAGGAAGAAGAAGCATTCTTGCGAGCGCTGTGCTACTTTGTGTTATCAATAGAGATCAAAAGCTTTTGTTGAATCTGCTAGGTATCCATATATAGTGTTGCAATTTAATGAGCAGTATCCCGATCCTCGCCCAAACAATACCGAGAAAGTATTGCTCCAACTATTATTGTTTATCGATAAACGTCCCTCTTCAGAAGAGCAGGTAAAACAGGTTAGAGAATTTTTAAAGAATCTTCAGTCAGATTACTCTTTTAATCTGAGCGTTATTGAAATTGAAAAGCAGCCCCATTTAGTAGAACATTTGAAATTAGTTGCTACCCCCGCTCTAGTAAAGATATCTCCTGGTAGAAAACAAACTTTGGCAGGGAGCAATTTAATCGAGCAGCTAGAAAAATGGTGGCCACGATGGCAAGAAATTCAGGAAAAATTGAATAACAGCAGTTCTCAAGAAGGTGCGAGCGAAAATATTGAGACTACAACCCTAGAGCAAGAGAATTTCTACGCCGAGAAAATCAAGCTAGCCGATGAAATATTTGGTTTGAAACAAGAAAAAGAGCAGCTAACAGCCCAGCTAAAATTTAAAGACCAAATTTTGGCAATGCTCGCTCACGATCTGCGAACGCCATTAACGGCGGCTTCAATGGCGGTAGAGACAATCGAACTGTCAGAAAAAAACCAAAAACTAGACAAAGGAAGACTAAAGAGTCTCAAGCAAAAACTATTTAAGCAGGCCAAAAATCAGTTTGAAACCATGGAGCGCATGATCGGCGATCTGTTGCAAAATTCCCAGGGAGTTAATGCCAAGCTCCAGGTAAAGCCTTCTGTTATGAGCCTGCAGCCTCTTTGTCGGGATGTTATCGCTCAGTTTGACTCGCGATTAAAAGAAAAGTCTATGACTGTGGAACGAGACATTCCGCAAGATGTACCTCAAGTGTATGCTGATGAAGAGTTGATTCGGCAATTGCTGAGTAATTTGATTGATAATGCGATTAAATATACCCCCAAAGAAGGAAAGATATCTCTTTCGATCTTACATCGCACCAATCAGAAGGTGCAGATCAGCATTTGCGATACGGGTCCTGGAATCCCCCCAGAGAAGAGAAAAAGGATTTTTGAGGATAGTTTTCGCCTCAAACGCGATCGCGATAGTGAAGGCTATGGTATCGGGCTGGCTATGTGTCACCAAATTGTCTGCGCTCACTACGGTCAAATTTGGGTGGAAGCGTCTCCTGAAGAAGGAAGCTGTTTTAAATTCACTTTACTCGTACACAAATAACCCCGATCTTTAATTTAATTTAGCAATTTTAAAGATCGGGAACTTAAAAATATTAGTATTTGAAACTATTTAGACTTTTTTCGTTTGACAATCGAAGACTTTCGCATGTCAGGAGGAATTGCCAAGCTTTGAATGACTTGATACTTACGATCGCTTTCTACTTGCTTGAGTTCGGTGTAATCAAGCCAGTGAATGCAATTTACAGGGCAAGTATCTATAGCTTCTTCGATTAGCTCTTCCGTATCGCCATCTTGATTGAAAACCCGCGCCCGCCCGTATTCTGGTTCGATGTAAAAGGTGTTAGCTGCAACATGAACACAGTTTTTACAGCCTATGCAAATATTCTCATCCACATAGACCCCTCTCTGTCGCCATACTCCACCTAACTCAGGTTCAAAACCAGTCCTTTCACCAGTATCGCGTAGAATTCCTCCTAGCTCAGGTTCAAAACCACTTGGTTGGGCAGGAGAAAAATCAGACATTAGGCACTCCAGCGTTGAACGACCAAGCGAATAGAGCCATCTTCTTTATTCTCTTGTTCGGTAATGTTGAACCCTTGATTGCTAGTTTCGTTAATTACAGTGTGGTAAGCGTAGCGTTGAGTTACCTGGCGCAAGAAGCCATCGACTGTTAGAGGCTGCTGCCAGTATTGTAGATCGGCTACTAGTTCGTATTCGCTACCGTTCCAGCTAAAGCCGAAATCGTAATTGTTGGCTTGCTCGATTACCACATCGGCTTTATGGCTTTGTCCTTGATAGCCTCTCACCGTACCAGGATCATTTTTCCAATCTATACCTAAGTCTTTAAGAGCAGATTTCAAAGAATCTAAGTTGCGAATTTTAGTTTTGATATTGCTGAAATGTGACATAAACTTCCTGTTGTTGAAATCAAAATATTGCAAAAATGTTCTGTTAAATTACCAATCGCTGTAGTTGCTTTGGGTAGCAACAGTATTAGATTGACTAGTATTTTGAGCGTAGTAGTCTGAAGTAGGCTTTTGGTCGACCACAACGCCCAACTGCGCTTCGATCGCTGCCGTCACCTCTTGACAAGAGGAACCAACAATTCCTGTAACTGTCTCTTTTACCCGTCCATCGGGATAGATGATGAATTCTAGTGTTTCCATATATTAATAGCGATGCCGCCTGTTCAAATTTAAACTGCGATCTTTGAAAACTAGATACTTTTTAGTTAGTTTACAGAATCTTAGTTTTTGTTATATCGCTCCACATATAGATATTTTGAGCGACCGAGTTATTAATATAAAAATCTTATCAAAATTTAATAATAGTTGGTCATCTTACTATTGCATATTATAAGTTTTCCGTAATATATGTTTGGAGTCAAGCCAGGAAGGTAAGTCAAAAATATTTTGTTAACAAAAAGATACATTAGTTTAAATTAATCGATAGAACAATTGGCAATTAAAGATAATTTTTAAATTATTTAGCTTCATCGAACCCACTACCTCGGATAATAAAGTCTGTTATGTGTTGAAGTTAGAGTCAGAAATGATTACAAACAAGATAGTTAATCCAATTCGCGTTGGAGTTTTGGGGTTTGGCGGTTTGGGGCAAGCAGCAGCCAAAATCTTAGACCCTAAAAGAGAGATGGTCTTAGTCGCCGCAGCAGACCAAAAGGGTTATGTATTCGACTCGACAGGTATTGAAATAGATAAAGCTATTTCTACCTATCGCAACAATCATTCTGTGGGTTATTTGTCTGAAGGAGGCACCCTAAGTAACAACAGTATCAAAGATTTAATCGATCGCTCTGGGGTGGACGGATACTTTTTGGCGTTACCTAATTTGCCCAATACCTTTATGGCAGATGTGGCAAAAGAGTTTATTGCCTCTGGATGGAAAGGAGTGTTGGTCGATGCCCTAAAACGTACTAGTGCGGTAGAACAGCTAGTGGAACTACAGTCAGACTTACAAGAGGCGGGCATTACCTATTTGACAGGCTGTGGGGCAACACCTGGTTTATTGACCGCAGCCGCAGCAGTAGCAGCCCAAAGCTTTGCTGAGATTCATAGCGTTAAAATTACCTTTGGAGTGGGTATTGCCAATTGGGAGGCTTATCGGGCAACTATTCGTGAAGACATCGCTCATATGCCTGAATATGATGTGGAAACGGCTAGAGCGATGACAGATGAGGAAGTTGCTGCATTGTTAGACAAAACCAACGGAATTATTTCGCTAGAAAATATGGAACATGCTGACGATATTATGCTGGAGTTGGCTGGCATCTGCGATCGCGATCGCGTTACTGTTGGCGGTGTAGTCGATACTCGCAACCCAAAAAAGCCATTGAGTACTAACGTCAAAATTACGGGAAGAACTTTTGAAGGCAAAACTTCCACTCATACCTTTACCCTGGGCGATGAAACTAGTATGGCAGCAAATGTTTGCGGTCCTGCATTTGGCTATTTAAAGGCGGGAGTAGCTCTAAACCGTCGAGGAATTACTGGTTTATTTACCGCAGCAGAAATCATGCCTCAGTTTGTCAGATAGCCTTTAGCTTTAAGCTTTAAGCTTTAAGCTTTAAGAAAAGAGATCGCTTTTCTTGTTTCTGTAATGAGTAATTAAGAATAACTTTTGAATAACTATTAGAAGCTGATAGCTGATAGCTGATAGCTACTAACTAATAACCTTTCAACAAAGCTAATTCACATTACTCATTACTCAACTAGTTAATTCTGAGGTTCTTCAACAGGAGAGTAAAAGCTAAATGATAATAACAAGACTATTAGGGCAACACCTATACCAATAGCTGTGCCAGAAATAATTAAGTATTCAGCATTTCTTACTGCGATCGCGACTGTCCCCCAAATAAACACTAAAGCATAGGCAAAGTCCAAGCGAGGAATTGTCACCAGATGAGCAATTGTCGCCGCAATACACAGCATAATAATCGTCCAAACCTGTTCGCTTAAACCCCAGCCATTCCATTCCCAAGATTTTAGAGCGATCGCACCGTTTAAAACCGTGGCTAAGACGATCCAAGATAAATAAACACTAATCGGAGTCCGAATCAACAGCTTATGCCACCTGGTAATTCTGGAAAATGGCAAGCACAGATAAGCCCCAATTAGAGGTAAAAGTATACCCAACATTGCCAAGAAGGAAAGACTATACTGACGATAAAGAAAGCAGATCACCCAGACAATTTGAGCTAAAGAGGCGATCGCAATTTTATAACCGATTTGTCTCAATAGATGGTTGCTTCTCTGGCTGGGTAAAGCCTGATATACTCCAAAACTAATCAGACCTAAATAGATGACTCCCCAGACGGCAAATGCATAGTTAGCAGGAGTAATCAAAACATCACTAAAAAAACGATTGGAAATTTCGCCAATAGACAATCCGTTGGGAGGACTAACGTTGGCAACAATATTCATCGCAAAAGCTGCAACGATAGAAACCAAGGTAAATATCTGTCTGATAAGAATGGAGTTGCTGTTCGCAGTCTGGCGATCGTACATAAATTATCTGTTACTGTTGTGGGCAAATACTGTTGCAGGCAAAATTTATTACTCTGCTTCTAGCCATTAGTTTTAGTCATTAGCCAGTTTGGCTCAATCGACATCATCATTTCATTGTAGATATTCTCACTTGCCACCAGCATCTATCAGAGGATTTGTTTGATTATTCTGCTTGCTTGACTGCCATATCCGCCGCCGAAGAGATTGAAGTGATTGAGAATATGGTAGAGATTATAGATACTTTTGCGCTGTTGATAGCCACTATCTAGCTGCCAAGCTCGATTGTAGCCATCATAAAAAGCTGCGGGAAAACCGCCAAATAATTCTGTCATCGCCAGATCGGTTTCGCGATCGCCATAGTAGGTAGCAGGATCGAAAATCACGGGCGATCCGTCTCTAGCGATCGCTGCATTGCCCGACCACAAATCACCGTGAAGTATTGAAGCCTCTGGCTTTCTAGCAGCTAGTTTATCTCTGACGGCTTCAACTACTCGATTAATTTCGGGAAAATTACCGCCATTTCTTTTGGCTAGCTTTAGCTGATAACCAATACGCTGTTCGGCAAAAAAATCTGCCCAGCTATCCATCCAGCTATTAATCTGAGGAGTCGAGCCAATGGTGTTATTGACCTCAAATCCAAATCGCTCGCTTGTTCCTTGACGGTGCATTGCTGCTAATTGACGACCCATTTCTGCCCAGCTATTGCTACTGCCACTGGCTAAATCCAGCCATTCCAGAACGATGTAGCTAGAACTATCTGCCACTCCCCAACAGATAGGCTGAGGGATAGTAATTGTATGGGTAGCGTACATTTGTTTTAAGCCCAAAGCTTCAGCAGAAAACATTTCTACTTTGCTAGCCTGATTGAGCTTAACAAAATATTCCCGATTTTTATCGCTTACCTGATAACCTTGATTGATGCAGCCACCGCCAACAGATTTAGTATTGGCGATCGCAAAATCTCGTTCGGTTGCTTGAGTTATGGCTTGAGCAATCTGTTTCCACATTTTTTAGTTGTTAGTTGTTAGTTGGTTGTTAGTCGTTAGTTGTTGGTTGTTAGTCTTTGGTTGTTGGTTGATGAAGATATTACTGTTAACTATGCTCAATGCTCAATGCTCAATGTTCAATGTTCAATGCTCAATGCTCAATGATTACATTTCTCTTTCGGCTAACTCCAGCCAACGCTCGGTTGCAGTGTCGATTTCGTCGTTGAGGCTGGCTAGCTTGTGGGATAACTCTTGGACGAGATTATAGTCACTGCAATTAAGAGCCAGATCTTTTTCCAACTTTTCTTTATCCTCTTCCAACTGGGCTATTTTAGTTTCTAATTTGTTATATTCTCGTCGCTCAAAATTAGATAAGGCTTTATTTTTTTTATCGTTAGCAGATTTCTTATTCTTTGCCTTGGTTTGTTTGGGCTTCTCTTTAACTTGTTCTTGTTTTGCCTCTTTCTCCTGTTTCCTTTTATGCTCTAGGTAAACAGAATAATTGCCAGGATAATTACGAACTTTACCACCAGGCTCGATCGCGAAAATAAAGTCTACAGTGCGATCAAGAAAATAGCGATCGTGGGATACGACGATGACGCAACCGTTAAAGTTTTCTAGATAGTCTTCTAAGATAGCTAGAGTCTGGACGTCCAAATCGTTTGTTGGCTCGTCGAGGATCAAAACATTGGGTGCTTCCATCAATACTTGAAGTAAAAACAGGCGACGTTTTTCACCTCCAGAAAGCTTGTGAATGGGAGAGTATTGTTGGTTGGGAGTAAACAGAAACTTCTCCAGCATTTGAGAAGCGGTAATTTTATTACCATCAGCCGTAGTCACTATCTCTGCTACTTCTTTGATGTATTCAATTACTCTTTGTGATTCGTTTAGAGCATCCAATAACTTATCGGAATGCTGATCGAAATAGCCAATATGAATTGTTTTGCCGATTTCTACTTTGCCCTCATCAGGTTCAGTTCTACCTGTGATGATGTTCATTAAAGTAGACTTACCCGCACCATTGCCACCAATAATGCCAATGCGATCGCCTGGAGTAAATTTGTAGGTAAAGTCGTCAATCAGAGTGCGATCATCGTAAGCTTTGGAAATATGCTCTAGTTCGATTACTTTCTTGCCGATTCGTCTGCCTGGAGTATCAATTTCAACCTTTGCCTGAGCCTGTTTGAACTCTTTGTTCTGCATATCGCTAATACGATCTATGCGGGCTTTTTGCTTGGTGCTGCGGGCTTTTGCTCCTCGCCTGAGCCAAGCTAACTCTTTTCTCAAGACTCCCTGAAGCTTGCGTTCTGTGCTGGCAATCGACTCCTCCTGTAAGGCTTTCTTTTCGAGATAATAGGAGTAATTTCCCGAATAGTTATATAGATCGGCTCGATCTATTTCCAAAATACGATTGGTGACTCGATCTAAAAAATAGCGATCATGGGTGATCAGCAGAATAGCACCACCAAAACGGGCTAAATAGTCCTGTAGCCATTCTACCGACTCTGCATCCAAATGGTTGGTCGGCTCGTCCATCAGCAGCAAATCTGGCTCGTTGAGCAAGGCTGTAGCTAGGGCGATTCTTTTGCGATATCCCCCAGAAAGATCGCCGACTCTAGCGTCAAAATCTTCAATTCCCAGCTTACTGAGGATAATTTTTGCCTTAGTTTCCAATTCCCACGCCTCAAGGGACTCCATTTTTTCCGTTACTTTTGCCATCCGAGACATCAGCTCATCGAGATCGTCTCCTTGAGCTTTGGCTAATTTGTGAGAGAGATCTTCGTACTCCCTCACCAAGCTCATTTGCTCTCCACTATCGGCAAACACCTGATCGATTACGGTACGATTTTCGTCTATTTCTGGCTGTTGGGGTAAATAGATTACTCTCGCTCCAGACTTAACCAAACGCTCTCCGCCATCGGTGGGTTCGATTCCCGCAATCATCTTGAGTAGGGTAGACTTACCAGAGCCATTAACCCCAATTAACCCTACCTTTTCATTTGCTTCTATGCTAAAACTGGCATCGCGGAGAATTTCTTTAATTCCGAAATCTTTTTTGATATTTTGTAGGGTTAAGATGCTCATTGATAATCTTGTATGTCGATTTGCTTCTTGGTAGTCATCATAGCTCTAAGCCTTTAGCTTTAAGCTTTAAGCTCGATTTATCGGTGAAAACCGATTTTTAACGGAAGATTGTACTCACCCTTAAACAATTCCCTGTTGTTTCAGAGATTTTTCCTAAAAGAGACACCTTCGGATGTAACAGGGTTTTGTACCAAAATAGCTTATCGCTTATGGCTCATAGCTTATCGCTTTGAAATAAGTGTCTACTGTCAGTTCATTAATTATTCGTTATTAATTATCTATTATGCTTTGCATCGGACATCGAGGAGCAATGGGACACGAGCCAGAAAATACCCTACTGTCTATTAGAAAAGCCATAGAGTTGGGAGTAGATGCCATTGAGATCGATCTCTATAATGTCGAAGATCGTTTGGTAGCGATCCACGATCGCGATTTATCTCGAACTACTAATGGTAAGGGTTATATTGACGACTGTAGCTTTGAATATTTGCGATCGCTCGATGCGGGAAAAGGAGAAAGAGTTCCTACGTTAAAAGAGGTTTTGGCAACAGTAGATAGACAGGTGCGGATTAATTTGGAATTAAAAGGTTCTAATACGGCTGAATTAGCGGCAGATTCAATTTTAGAATGCCTCAACCAAGGATGGCGCGATCAAGATTTTGTTGTTTCTTCTTTTAATCATTATGAGCTAAATCAATTTAAGAAACTTGCTCCCAATATCGATATTGGTATGCTAATCTACGGTCTACCTTGGAGATACATCGACCTCGCTAAAGAACTAGGTTCTAATGTAGTTGTTTGTGGTTTGGATTATGTCAATTCTCGACAAGTGGAAAACATACACCAAGAAGAGTTACAAGTTTGGGTATACACAGTCAATCGCCCTCAAGATATAAATGCCATGCAAAAACTTCAGGTAGATGGCATATTTACTAATTATCCCGATCTTTTCCACGAACAAATAACAAATAAATGAATCGCGATCGCCTGGCTCGTTGGCTTTATCCTACATTGGGATTTTTATTACTTTCTTTTTCTTTGTACATTCTCAATCAAGAACTTTCCCGCTATAGGCTACAGGATATTTTAAATAGTTTGGCTTTAATTAGCGATCGCCAACTTTTCTCTGCATTTATTTTTGCTATTTTGGGCTGTTTTGTTATTAGTAGTTACGATTTAGTCGCTTTTAGCTGGCTGCAGTACCGTTTGAATATCAAGCGAATTTTATTTACAACTTTTATCACCTATGCGGTTAGCAACACTACAGGATTTACTTTACTAATTGGTGGCGGTATCCGCTATCGCTTTTATTCTTTTTGGGGCGTACCTGGAAAATATATTGCCAGAATTATTGCCTTGGGTAACTTAACTTTTTGGCTTGGTTTGTTAAGTCTTACGGGAATTACTTTTTTAATCAATCCTTTGGAATTACCCCCGCCTTTAAACCTAAATTTAATTCTCATTCGCTGCATCGGTATTGTGGCGTTATGTTGCGCTGGAATTTATCTCGAATCATGTCGCACTAGAAAAAAGATACGGCTTAAGAATCAGACATTCTGCTTTCCTAGACTATCCATATCCATAGCTCAAATAATTTTGTTTGCCTTAGATTGGGCATTGGCAGCAGCGGTACTACATTCTTTAATTCCCGACTATTTAGGCAAGTCCTATCTGGATTTTTTTAATATTTATTTTCTCGCTATGGCAGCTTCAATTATGAGTAATATTCCTGGGGGGCTGGGAGTATTTGAAACTGTGATTATATTCTTGTTGCCCGATACTTTGAGCGTGCCAGATATTTTGAGTTCTTTACTAGTTTATCGCGCAATTCGTTTTTTATTCCCTCTAGCGATCGCTTTGTTCTTTATTAGTTATTTTGAAATTAAAAGAAGATTTTAATATATCCCTACTTCTTCTCGGTCGCTGTTTAGATTTATAGCAGTAGAAAAGTAGGATATAGCTAATCGCAAATTTTTTAATTATGACTACTGTAACTATAAATACAAATAAAGCCGAAATCTTAGCCAAACGGATGCCTGATATTCTCAATAGTGGCGAGATCAAGACTCTAGCAGCATATTGAAATTAAAACCGTGAGAGAAATCGAAAATCGAAAATCAAGTAATCATTGGCAATCTTCACTGGGATTTATTGCTGCCGCTGCTGGTTCGGCAGTTGGTTTGGGTAATATCTGGAAGTTTCCCTACATTGCTGGTGAAAATGGCGGTGGTACTTTTGTTTTATTTTATTTATTGTGTATTGCCATTCTGGGTATTCCCATTATGGTTGCCGAAGTAATGTTAGGTCGTAGCACTCAAAGTTCGCCATTACGAGCTTTTCAAAGGCTATCGAATCCTAATTCTGGATGGCAGTATGTAGGCTTGTTGGGCATTTTAACTGGCATACTCATCCTATCTTATTACAGCATTGTGGCTGGCTGGGGTTTGCATTATCTCTTTCTTTCTCTGGTAGGAGGATTTCCCCAAGAAAGCGATCCTCAAGCATATAGCGATTTATTTAATTCTTTGGTTCGATCTGTGAGGTTGAATATCTGGTGGCACAGTGTATTTATGGGATTAACTACCTGTGTGGTTTTGCGAGGAATTCGAGGTGGTATCGAGCGTTTTGCTAATTGGGGTATGTTAGCTCTGGCGATCTTACTGGGAGCATTAGCTATTTATGCCAGTACCTTGTCGGGTTTTATTCCTGCGGTAAGATTTCTGTTTACTTTTAGCTCTAACTTTACCTGGACATCAGCATTAGAAGCATTGGGTCATGCTTTCTTTTCCCTATCCTTGGGTATTGGGGTGATGTTGACCTATGGAAGCTATTTACAGCATCACGATGATATTGTGGGTACATCCATTGCTATTGCGATCGCCGATACAATGGTTGCCATTGGTGCTTGTCTGGTAATGTTTCCCATCGCCTTTAGTGTCGGACTAGAACCAACAGCAGGACCTGGATTAATCTTTATCAATATTCCTATCGCCCTGCTTCAGCTTCCTTTTGGGCGGATTGGCTTATTAGTCTTTTTCTTCTTGTTGTTGCTCGCTGCTCTAACTTCAGCCATTTCACTTCTAGAAATGGCAGTGGCTTTTCTCATGGATTCTTTTGGTTGGTCGAGACCCATGGCAGCTTCTACAATGGCTGCATCAATCTATCTTTTGGGTATTCCCTCTGCACTCAGCGGTAGTGAAGGCTTTTTTGGTGCAGGAGTAAAGCAATTTATAGGTATGACTTGGTTCGATCTGGCTGATTATCTGGTGAGCAATTGGTTGCTGACTCTTGGTGGCATCGGAATTAGTCTGTTTGTTGGCTGGCAATTAGATTCTCATCAAAGGTCGAGGGAATTTAGCAATCATTCCCAAATCGGTTCGCGACCTTGGTTATATAGTTTCTGGCTATTAGTAATTCGTTGGCTCTCCCCAATCGTTATTGTTTTAATTATGCTTTACAATTTGGGAGTTTTATAGAACTGGAAAAAACGGCGTTGCTGGTTTAAAGTATTAAACCGACAAAGGCGTATCGTTCGCCGCATGTAGTAATTTACTCGTAGTTGTTAGTTGTTATTTGTTAGTTGTTAGTTGTTAGTTGTTAGTCGATACTGTCGATCTGCTATGAAAGCAAAATCATACCTCGATCCAGCAACGCCGAAAAAACATAGTGTTGAATTGTAAAACTTAAAATTCTAGTTCGATCAAAAGAATTTTGGCAGCCTGAAATCTTAATATATTCCTAACGCTGAATCAGAATAAGCTCTGGTAGCCTTACTCTACTATGTAGGTTAAAAAGCAATAAAAAGGAAATTGCGCAAGATGAGCTATCAGATGGATCGACGGGCATATGCAGATACTTATGGTGCAACGACGGGCGATCGCATTAGGTTAGCAGATACAGAATTATTTATTGAAGTAGAACGAGACTACACAACCTACGGCGATGAGGTTAAATTTGGTGGTGGGAAGGTAATTCGCGATGGAATGGGGCAGTCCCCTATTTCCCGTGAGGATGGCGCGGTAGATTTGGTTATTACCAACGCTCTAATTCTCGACTGGTGGGGCATTGTCAAAGCCGATATCGGCATCAAAGATGGTAATATCTGCAAAATTGGCAAGGCGGGCAATCCTCTAATTCAAGATAAGGTCGATATTATTATTGGTGCTAGCACCGAGATTGTGGCGGGAGAAGGGCATATCGTCACCGCAGGGGGAATAGATAGCCATATCCACTTTATTTGTCCCCAGCAAATCGAAACCGCGATCGCATCGGGCATTACTACTATGATCGGCGGTGGTACGGGTCCCGCAACAGGAACAAACGCCACAACCTGTACGCCTGGAGCGTGGAATATCTGGCGAATGCTACAGGCAGGGGATGCTTTTCCGATGAATTTGGGCTTTTTGGGGAAAGGAAACAGCGCCAAACCCGAAGGATTGGTAGAACAGGTTCAAGCGGGGGCGATGGGGCTAAAACTCCACGAAGATTGGGGTACTACCCCCAAGGCGATCGATACCTGTTTGAATGTAGCGGATGAATACGACGTTCAGGTAGCAATCCACACCGACACTCTCAA
>JBCDCO010000115.1:0-16741 GCA_039181635.1 Cyanobacteria bacterium P01_G01_bin.19
AATCATCCTGCCATTGTCCAGGTTTTTTATTACTTTGAAGAAAACAATACAGCCTACATGGTGATGGAATATCTTCAAGGGAAAACTTTGGCGCAAATTTTGAAACAGCGTCGCGGTAGACTATCAGAAGCAGAATCGATAGCCTATATTAGTCGTATAGGTGAAGCCCTAGAATTACTACATTCTTCGCAATTTCTCCACCGAGATATCAAGCCAGACAATATTATGCTGGCAGATGATGGCAGAATCGTCTTAATCGATTTTGGCGCGGCAAGGGACTTTACAAGTAACTGTACGGTCAGGTATACGACAATGTTGACTCCTGGATATGCTCCTTTAGAGCAGTACGGACAATCTCTAAAATTTGGTGCATTTACCGATATTTACGCCCTGGGTTCGACCCTATATCATCTATTAACGGGGAAAGCTCCTGTTTCGGCTATAGAAAGGGCAGCAGGAGTAGAATTAAAAACCGTTAGGGAAATCAATCCTAGTATTAGCCATTCGGTGAGCGAAGCAATTTCTAGGGCGATGATGATGAACGTTCGTCAAAGAATACAGTCAGTTAGAGAATTTTTGGACTTGCTTCATCTCGAATCATCGCCAGAATCGAGCACCAAACCTTCAATTGACTTTTATAGTAAAGCCTCCGATCCTTGGGGAGTTTTTAGTCAAAGCTCGGTTAATTCTGTTGCACCATCGTCTAGTTGCCATAAAAGCTGGTTTTAAAGTCAATGAAACTTGAAGATATCAAAATTGTAATGCTCGGCACCAGTGGGGCTGGTAAAACCAGCTACTTGCTAGGGATGTATGCCATCATGCAAACGGGGGTGCAAGGTTTTACCCTGTCAGCTAAGGATATGGATCTGGACTTGGAGTTGACAGAACGATGGGAAAAGCTGATTTCGGTAACGGGAGAAGATCGCTGGCCAACTCCCAACGCTGCCACAATGGAACACTATGGCTTCAATTTTAGCTATGGTTTTCGCCCTCTTATGGGATTTGAATGGTTGGACTATCGGGGTTTGGCATTAAGCGATCGCTCAACCGAACAAGACGTAAAGGATTTGGTAGATTACTTGGCGGCATCTCAATGCTTATTTTTGTGTATTTCGGGAGAGCATTTAGTCGCACCGATTACCCCCAGCACGGTGAGGGAAATCAAAAGCGATCGCATGAACCAATTTATCCAGCAATATGTTAGCGAACGCAAAAATCCCTCCAATCAAAATCCTTTTCCCGTGGCGATCGTCATTGCCAAATACGATCTTTGTCATCATCGCGATCGAGATGAGATCATTGCCGACGTACAAAAGCTATTTCAAGGTTTATTCACTCCCAATACTGGCTGGTTGACGATGATTTGCCCTGTCAGCTTGGGCAAAGAACTGTGTAACGATTTGGATAATGCCAGCATCGTTCCTGTTAACGTTCATCTGCCCGTAGTTTTTGCCGTATACGCTCAGTTAAGGGCTTATGGCATCGAGTCCAAAGCCAAGCGCGATCGCTTGCTGGCGTCGATCGACCGAATCAAACAAACCAATCCTCTGCTGCAGCTATGGAAAAGTAAGGAACTAGAAGACTATAATACTCAGCTAAAAGCCTGTACGGAAGAAATTACCGCAGTAGAGGAAAATATGAAGCTACTGTCTCAAGAATTACAGCCAGTTTCCCTTTACTTCAGCGGTAGTGAGGTCACAGCAGATGTCTAAACAAGATTGGGCGACAATTGTATACGGAAGAAGTTTTCATTTAGACTTTCGCTTTATTACCATTCCCGAAGATTTTGGCGATTTTGAAATGACTTGGATATCGCCGTATATTTTAGCAACTATGCACAAAGCGCGGAATTTAGCTGACTGTCCCCGCTGGTCATTATTTAAAAATGATTTTCATTGTGTAGTAGGCGTTACCTGCATGGTAAGAGACTTGATTGGTAAATTAGGTCAAGATCAGCTTGAAGTAATGACCAAAGATGAGCTTGGCAGACCTCTATATGTCTTTGTGGGATACGTGACCAAGCTAGAGAGAAATAAAAGTTTAGAGAGCTTTCCTGCCTATACGGAAGCCTGTTTGACAAGTTTTAAACCCCTCTACCAAGAAATTGAAAAAGTCTGGTTGTTGCGCGACTACGACAATCGGCAACCACTGCGCAGTCAATATACCTCATTGGGCAGCACTGTAGAAATAATCAATCCAGTAGCTGAGTCTGGCAGAGTTTTGGCAGTAAACAATCAACAAAAGCAGCCAGATAAAACTTTCTTGTGGCACAAATCACTCGACCGCGATCTGCAACTGTGGTTAGATTCTGCTTTGTGTGCCGAATCCACTTCTGTTTGTCTGAATATTAAGGGAAAAGCTCTATCAAATAGTCCCTTTTTGAATCAAACTGCAACCAAAGTCGAAAGATTTGCAATCCGATCGCGGCTAGAGCGCGTAAATACCGAAAATAGCTCGAAATCAAAGCAGGATTTAGCTTCTACAGTAGGAGATTTGCGACAAGTTAGTTCGTCCCTATCAGCAAAGATATCAGCAAAAGCCAGAGGCGACTTAAACCTGACTATGGAGCAAGCTGCAAAGCTGACATCTGCCAGTCAAGAAGTCATCCAAAATTTAAGCAACTGGTCGGTCAAAAATGATAGCTTGTCGGACGAATCGGATTTATCTGAAAAAGATGATTTCGGTTTTAAAAACAAAACAGCTCCTCTTCCTTCGCGCGATCAAGATTGGTTTTGATCGGATTCTTACAATTTACTGGGCGATCGAGCAAACATAGATTAATTTTGATTACCCTGAAATATATGTAGATCGAGAAATCTGATTTTATTAACTGAGGCAATTCTGATGAGTAAAAAGCAGTTTAAATTTTCGCTTTGGTTGTTCTCAAGCAGCTTGGTTTTTTCGACCTTACTTTTACCATCAAAAACAGCTTTAAGTGCTAGCTATCGAGCAGAAAATTTGACAGTGCAGTCATCACCAGAGCTAGCACAAGCAGTAGAACCACCAGTTCGATCGCAAATCGAAGCGGAAACAAATCGTCTGTTTAATCGAGCTTTAGTTCAATTTAATTTAATTGCTTTGGTCACTTTGATATTGCTCTTTACTGGTGCGATCGCATCTTTGTGGCTGCTAAGAAAAGCCGTCATTAGAGAAGTGGCTCATCTTGTTAGTAAAAATCTACAAGAACTTCGTGATGCCAAAACCAAGCTAGAAAAAGTTACTAGCGAACTGGAGCAAATCTTACAAACTGCTCGGACAACTAATAGCCAAGTAGATTTGGCAGTAGAAAATTTTCAAGCCGAACTGACTCACAAGCGATCGCAGGTTTCCGAACTAGTAACTCAGATAGCTGATTTGCAGCAGCAAGGAGCCAAAACTATTGAAGCCAAAATCGATGCTTATCAAAAAACCTTAGCCGAAGCAAAAATCGAGTTTGAGGAGCAGCTTAAAGAGCTTCAGTCTAACTCTGTTAAAGAGCGAGATCGAGCTATTAAAAGTATCTCTAAGTTAAATTCAGATTTTGTCCCTCAACTCGACCAAATTAAGTCAGAGGCAGCCGAACAACAGCAAAACACTATCAAAGCTATCGAACTGACAAAAGCGGCTTTTGAGGCTCAATTATCCCAGCTACAGCAAGAAGCACATTCGGAGCAAAGCAAGTTAAAACAAACATTGAATCGATTGAGTTCTGAGTTGACTCCCCAGATATCTCAGTTACAAACCGATCTAGAACGGCAACAGCAAAAAGCGATCGCTGATGTGCAAAATTCTCAAGCTGAATTTACCGAAGAAGTATCGAGTTTGAGGCAAATAACCAGACAACAGCAAAATACGGTTGTTAAAAGCCTCAAGCAGTTAGAGTCAAAAATTTCGCAACAAATTGCCGATTTAGAAGTTGGTGCCACAGACAGAATCGATCAAACCCAAAAAAGTGCGATCCAAAACTTATCTAACCTAGAAACAGAATTTTCCGCTCGATTACAAGATGCTAGGTCTAAAATTGAAGGAAAAATAACCCAAGCATTAAACAGTCTAGAACAGTCTAAAACTGAATTTTCGGGCAACTTAGAACGAGAAAACTCAAAGATCGCCGCTCAAAAGTTAAAGGCAATTGAAAATATAGCCAAACTCGAAGCAGAACTAGATCGGCAACTAGCAACAGCGCGATCGCAAATACAGGCTCGTCAGGCTTTAATCGAGCAAAATCTGCAACAGTTAGAAGCTCAAAATAAAACTCAAATCGCTCAAATCTATGCCGATGCTCGCATTGAAAAAGAACAAATTCTTGGCGATTTAGCGCAGATAACTCCACAAGAATTGGCTGGAGATGCCTTAAAAGAGATCGAGCAAAACTTACAGGCTCTCAATGAGCCAATTGCCCACCTACAGCAAAATCATCCCCAATTATTTCTCAAACCAGATGATTTTATCGCACAGGGCAAACAGCAGCTAGAACAGGGTAACTATCAAGAAGCGATCGCCTTGATCGATCAAGCTTTAGAAATCAACGCCGAAAATGCCCTAGCCTGGAACATTAGAGGTACAGCACTCAAAGAACTGCAAAGATACGAAGCAGCCGTTTCGGCTTTTAATAGGGCAGTTAGAATAGAACCCGAACTGGCAGAAGCTTGGTGCAATCGAGGTATTGCCTATAGTCGCCTTAAACGTTATGAAGATGCGATCGCCAGCTACAATCGAGCAGTAGAGCTGCAACCAGACTATTATCAGGCTTGGGTAGATCGGGGAGTAGCCTTGGGGATGTTGCTTCAACACGAGCCAGCATTTCAATCTTTTGAACGGGCAGTTCAAATTCAGCCTGACAATGCCACTGCATGGCTCAACCGAGGCATGGCACTAGAAATGCTAGAACGCCACGAAGAAGCTCTTGATTCATTTGGTAAAGCAGTAGAATTAAATCCCGAATCAGCTAAAGCTTGGAATTATCGGGGCAAAAGCCAAATCGAACTCCAGCGATATCAAGAAGCGATCGCCAGTTTTAATCTAGCTTTAGAAGTCAACTCTGACTATGCCGAAGCATACTACAACAAAGCAATTTGCTATGCTGCTAGCGATCGCATTGAAGTCGCGATCGATAACTTAAAAAAAGCAATCAGTCGCGATCGCCAGTATCTAAGAGAAATTCAGAATGAGCCTCGTTTCGCTGCTATTTCTCAAGACGAACTATTGGAAACGTCGTAAATCAAAATCATTTTCCTTGCACTTAGTAGAATTAAATGTACTATTTTCTTAAAAGCTAATAGCTAATAGCTATTAGCTATTAGCTATTAGCTTTACAACAGATATCCTCTCAAATTTCAGTTTTTCAGCAAGCCCTACGCTACTTGCTCTAGGGAAGCTAAAGGATCTGGAATGCTATCTGAAGGTGCTTCAAAAGATCCCACAACCACATACTCTAGCCTGAGCTTGAGCCAAGTTGAGAGCTGTTGATTGGTAGTAACTACTGCAGCACAGGGCTGGGGTATTTGCGCCTTGATTTTTGCCATTTCTGGAGCATCCAGAAAAGCTGGCTGTTGTATAAACCAAAAATCGATCTCTTTGTTTCTTTCTTGATAGTTGCGAATACGCTCTTGAATTACTTCTTCAAAAGGCTCTTCTTCTAACAAAAATTTCTGGCTGGCTGCAACGTAATAATAAGTAGTCATAATTGTTTTTCTGGCAACTGAAACTTGTTTAACGATATTTCTAAAACTTTTTACAAGGGACGAGTCAAACGATCTATAGGTGTCGCCATGACGTCCATACTTAATTCTTTCATAATAGGTAGGCAATCCGATCGCGCAGGAGCCATCTAGATATCGATCCCGCAGCCATGAAGATTCTCAATCCTAAGCGTATAAATACTTACATTATTTCTGTTAAATTCTGTGAATCAGCTCGATCGCCATAGAACAGATCGGACTGCGATCGCGTCGAAATAGGAAAACGCGATCGCAAAATGCAAATTAGCCCTCACAACATTAGGGCGTGTAATCAATCAGAAAAAAAGAGCTTTTTTCGGTCTTTCAACGACCTACTTCGTCGAAAAATAACCTCCGTAGCATTGCTACTCAGAACATTTTTCTTCTTGTATCTCGCTGAAATCCTCTCATATGCGGAGCGGTATCCTTTAGGAAAAGCATTCTTTCCCTTAATTGATCACACGCCCTAGCAATAATTAAAACTTGATGCTAAATTCACCATATCAGCATTAATCTAACTATAGGAAAGCTATTATGACTAGCCCAACTTCTGCTTTAGAAATGGATACAAATTCAGGCATTGACGAGTTATTAGAAGACAATTCTACTCACCAAGAAGTCATCGAAACAGTGATCTCCAGCCTGGATCGAGACAATACAGCGATGGTTAACCATGTCGAACAAGGAAGCATCTGGAAATTTCAGTATGGTAGTGTCGAAGTCTACGTTCAGCTCACAGGCGAAAGCGATGATGACTTGCTAACTGTTTGGTCTAGCGTCCTAAAACTACCAGCCAAAGACGAGCCTGGTTTGATGCGCCGCATTTTGGAGATGAATTGGTCTGGCACTTTTGAAACCTGCTTCAGTATTAAAGATGAGCGAGTAATGATTTCCTCTCAACGTACCGTTGCTGATATGTATCCTGGTGAAATTTCTCGCCTAATCACCCTAGTTGCCAATATTGCTGACGACAATGATGAGTTGCTCCAAGAAGAGTTTGGCGGAGCATAGACTTATCTCGATCAAACTTTTTAACCTATAAGTACAGACATCAAAAAATAAATTTAATTATTGTGAGGTGAATTTTGCTCATCTCACAATTTTTTTCTGTATTGAAATATGATTTTTTCTTAACTTGTCACCAATGCTCATTACCTATTACTTATTACTTACGAGCAGATCGACAGACTTGCCCCAATCTAATTCGATACGTCTATAATGTGGCATAAAATCGAGTAAGGGAAATTATTGGTTTTGGGTTTACTAAACTCTCTCAGAATTAGTCTGAAAAAATTATTAACGCTGGCTTTTGCAGGAATAATATTAATATCTCTTCCCGCTTGTAGTCCCAAAGCTCTGCTGGCAGATCCCGACGCACCGCCTCGGCTAACTATGACTATCTTAGGAGATCCCAAAACCTTTAATTTTGTGATTTCGACAGATGCTACGAGTAGCAGCGTAGGAGGAATGCTACTCGATGGGTTGGTCACCGAAAATCCGATTACGGGAGAGATCGAACCTCAATTAGCCGAGTCTTGGGAAATTTCCGACGATAAACTGGAGATACTATATACTTTACGTCCGAATCTCAAATGGTCTGACGGTCAACCATTGACAGTCGATGACGTGGTGTTTACCTACAATCAACTATATTTAAACCCCGAAATTCCCACGGGAATGAGAGATGTTTTAAAAATAGGACAAAGTGAAGCTTTTCCCAAAGTTGCCAAGGTCAGCGAAGATAAGGTTAAGTTTACCATTCCCGAACCTTTTGCACCCTTTTTAGGCGTCACGGGTGCATCGATTTATCCCGCTCATATTCTTCAGTCGACTGTCGAACAACGAGATAAAGAAGGCAAGATCCAGTTTCTCTCTACTTGGTCGGTTGATACTCCACCAGAGCAGATTGTTTCGAACAGTGCCTATAAATTGAAAAGCTATCAAACTGCTCAAAGGGTTTTTTTTGAAGCCAACCCTTATTACTGGAAAAAACAAGTTACAGGACAAGATTTTCCTCATATCAAGCAAGTAGTTTGGGAGATTATTGAGTCTACCGACACAGCTTTAACCCAATTTAGATCTGGCAGTTTAGATACGATTAGTGTCTCTCCCGAATATTTCTCTTTGCTCAAAAAAGAGGAAAATAAAGGAAATTTCCGCATCGAGGAAGGTGGAGAGGTCTATAGCATGACCTTTATTGCTTTTAATCTCAATCAGGGAACAAAAGCAGGAAAAAGAGTAATAAACCGCCAAAAATCTGCCTGGTTCAATAACGTTAACTTCCGCCAAGCAGTATCTTACGCGATTGATCGCGATCGCATGGTTAAAAACGTTTTTCGAGGCTTAGGAACGCCCCAGGTATCTTATACCCCCAAACAGTCCCCATTTTATTATGAGGGTACCAAAGCTTATCCCTACAATCCGCAAAAAGCCAAGCAGCTACTTTTAGAGGCAGGATTTAAATACAATAACAAAGGTCAATTGCTAGACCAAAATGGTACTCGCGTCAGCTTTGTTTTGAATACCAACACTGGCAACAAAATTCGCGAGGCGATGGGAAATCAGATAGAGGAAGATCTGGCAAAAATAGGGATAAAAGTTAACTTTAGAACCATTAACTTTAACGTTTTAGTCGGGAAACTAGGCAATACTCTCGATTGGGACTGTATTTTACTAGGCTTTGGTGGAGGAAACGAACCCAATAATCGATATAATCTTTGGGCAGTAAACGGTAATTCCCACCTATTTAACCAACAAGTCGATGGTCTAGAAGACAGATTAATAGCAGATTGGGAAGCAGAAATAGCTAGGCTATATATTGACGGTGCTAGGGAGTTAGATTTGGAAAAGCGTAAGGCAATTTATGCCCAAGCTCAACAGCTAGTCGCTGAAAAACTGCCCATAATTTGTCTGGTAAATCCCTATTCTATGTCGGCTATTCGCAACAACATAGAAGGTGTGGAATATTCTGCTTATGGTGGAGCTTTTTGGAACTTAGAAGAACTAAAAATTGACCAATCTTAATCGGCTCAAACAGGTGCATAAAAAATAGAGCCGTCTCCTATTGATAAAGTAACAAACTTGAATCAAACAAAACGGAGACTCACTCACATGAAATCTAATAGCCGCATCAAATCATTATTTTTAGCCTTATCTGCGATCGCTAGTACTGCTATGATGACCGCACCCTCAGTAAAAGCCGTTTCTTTCCAAGAAAAACAGGTTAGTCAAGACGACTTCGCTGTAGTAGCCGTACCTTTTGGTTACAAAGAGCATCGTCTAGAAATCGTCGAACAAATTCCTGGTGAAAAACAATGCTGGCAAGAATCTGGTTATGCTCCTGTAGAAGTAGATTTATTACTATTGGATTTTGACCACACCGAAAGCTGTCGTCGTATTATCAACACCAATGGCTATACCCTCCGCCTTGATGGTGAAGATGAAAGAGTGGCTCATGTCGTCAAGATAGTTCAAAATAATGGCGAGCTACAGCTAGTAGCGTTTCATAAAAATCCTGCCAAACCTAGTATCGTCATCGGCAGAACAAATGGCTTGAGCGATAGTGCGATGAAAATTGTTCTCAATCCTGGCTGGCAAATCACCAAAAGAGTTCATCAGGGAGAGACTATCGATCATCTCTACCTAAGCGGCAATTCTGGTGCAAACACTTATTCAGCTTCAGCTTCTCCCAACACGACTACTTCAAATTCTAATACCGCTGCTAGTCCTCAACCCAAACTAGATTCCAACGTTCTATTTAACAGTGTCGACCAAATTTATAACAGTATAGTAAGTCCTATCTTGCGCGATTTATCTAAAAATCAACCTAGCCAGTAGAAATATATTGCGATCGCAACATCAACAACTTTTTGACTGGGTACAACAAGCATCAGTTAGGGCAGTTAGGGCAGTTAGGGCAGTTAGGGCAGTTAGAACAGTTAGGGCAGTTAGGACAGTTAGAACAGTTAGGGCAGTTAGGACAGTTAGAACAGTTAGGACAGTTTTAAGCGGTCGATAATTGATTTTTTTGAGTTTATAAGTCTTATTATTTTATTTCGTTAATAATTAAATTTTGTTCAAACTATTGAACAAGATGAAAAATGATATTTGGCAAATGATTCCCAATAAAGCTAACCAAGCTCAGGCTCCACTTTAGAATCATTTGCCTGCAAAATCTATAATTATTTACAGGCAGTAGCTAAATCTTAAACATAGAAATTATTCTAAAATTCAACCGATCAAAATAAATTAAATAAGCTAAAAGCTCAGAGCTTAGAGCATTACATCAAATCTCAGTTTTTCAGCAAGTCCTAAATAGTTTTAATAACAGGTAAATGAGTCAAAGGTACTGTGAATGTTACAGTCGACCCCAATCCATCTCCCATACTGTAAAAAGAAATAGTGCCGCCCATTGCTTCGACTAGCTTTTGAGAAATTGCCAAGCCCAAACCAGTGCCACCATAAGATTTTGTTCGAGAACCATCTACCTGGTAAAAGTTTTCAAATAGTTTATTCTGCTTTTCTAAAGATACTCCAATACCCGTATCAGCAACGCTGATTTTAACCATCCCTGGAAGTTCTATGCCCTGAGATTCGACTTTTTTATTGTTGATTTCCGCACTGACCATAATTCCTCCCTCCCGCGTAAATTTGATGCCATTCCCGATCAAATTCAGCATTACCTGAAGTAAACGCTGATAATTACCGTAGAGAATTACAGGGGTCATAGTTCCAGGAGACTTAAACTGTAAATTGAGCCCTTTTTGTTCTGCTTGAGTACGAATCAAATTATCGACATTTTGGAAAAGCTCGTCTAATTCCACTCCAGCCAACTCCAGATTCATTTTACCCGCTTCAATCTTGGCAATATCGAGAATATCGTTAATTAAATTGAGTAAATGAATAGAGGACTTGTAGGCTTCTTCAATAAATTCTTGTTGTTCTTCAGGATTATCTGCCATCCCTTCTAACAGCAGTTTTAAAAAGCCAATGATACCGTTGAGAGGGGTACGCAATTCATGAGACGTGTTGGCGAGAAAATCACTTTTTAAACGGTTGGCTTCTTCTGCTTGAATGCTGGCTTGTTCGACTTCCCGATAAAGTTTGGCTAGTGAGATTGCCGCTTCTACCTGTTCGGCAATTTCTTGCAGCATCTCCATTTCCGCTGTTGTCCAATGGCGATAGCGATCGCACTGCTGTAAATAAATTAAAACATTATCTTCACTTTTACAGTTGGTAGACACTACTAAGCCCGATTTGCGATTTAGAACGTCTTGTTCCATAAAATCGATCGCCAAAGGACAATTGGATGCTAAAGCCTGCTGTAAGTGAGCTTCATTTTGCCAATTGACCTGGTATTCGGCAATCGAGTCATATTTATTCGTGCAGTACTCTGCCTCTACTGACAGCTTGGTAATATTATTGTGATTAGCCAGAATCAAGCAGCGACTGGCGGCGAAAGTAGCACCAATATTGTTAACTGTCTGTTGATATATAGTTTCTAAATCGAGGCTACGGCGTATTTTACGCACTACCCGATCAAGCAATTTTTGGTAACTATAAATGGCAGCAGGGACTTCATTGTGAGCAAAAGAAAACATTTTTGCTTCTTCTAATAAATGACCCATGACCAAAACTGCCTGAGGCTCTTTGTCCGCAGATAGTATCGGGCTAATTACCAATTCAAAAGAATGAACGGCTGCTTTGCATTTAAATAAGCAATAACATTGTTCGGGTAAACGACGCTTGATGACTCGTTTGATTTTTTCCAGATATGCATGGGAATCGACAGGGGTAAAGATATCGTTAAATAAGCTCATCTGGCGATCGCCACCACTATTTTCTTCAGCAAAATTCCCCTGAATCCCATACTCATCGGCTTTTTCCCACCAAAAAGAAAGATAATTTCCAGCAATATCTTGAGTAAAAACCAATTCTGCTCCCAATCGCTGCCATTTAATTTCATTGGCTGACATAGTGGTATCGCGGTTAGACCGTTCTGAATCAAATCTAGGGAGCATGGGCAAAGAAGTTAGATTTTATATCTATTTCAGGTTCAAAATACGACTCTTCCCTGAAACTATAACTCATAGATGAATTTAGGTAAGCATAAGAACGCGCTTTCCTGCAAATTCTCTATATTGCTCCTCTTTCTAATTGATGACGCGCCCTAAATCAGTCATTCCATTCTCCCTGGGGTGGAACAGGAGGATTGCGGCGAAAAGTACGAGTTAGATCTGTATTTCCATCTCGTTCTCCATTGAGCCATTGTTTGATCGCTGTTTCAATAATTTTGCTCGGATCTTTGGTTAAGTGTTTGATGCGATCTAAGGTTTCTGAATCGAGATCGATGGACACTCGAATTTTATCTGGGTTTATTGCTTCGCGAGACATAGTATTTTGTTCGTCGGCAGATGAAGCAGACTGCTCTGATAGGTTCAGATCGTCATTCATAAAGACTCTTAGTTAAGTTTACTTCCATTTTACCTGCTGGTCTTATTTAAGAGCAAAAGCGTGATAGCGCAAAACCGAACCAAAAATTATGCGCTCTTACTAGAAAATAAGTAAAAATGCACATTACAATAGTTTAAGCAGTGGTTCGACTTTGTTATTCTGACAGCAGTCTGACTCAAAGCACCTGTAGCTACCTTTAAATATTTTTAATTTAACTTAATTTTTATGACCGACGTTCCTGTCTCTCGTATCCGTAACTTCTCAATTATTGCTCATATCGATCACGGTAAATCTACCCTAGCGGATCGAATGCTGCAAGATACTGGCACTGTGGCACAAAGACAGATGAAAGAACAATTCCTCGACAACATGGAGCTAGAGCGAGAACGAGGAATTACCATCAAGCTACAGGCAGCTAGAATGAACTATACTGCTAAAGATGGTCAAAACTACGTGCTAAACCTGATCGATACTCCAGGTCACGTCGATTTTTCTTACGAAGTATCTCGCTCTCTGGCTGCTTGTGAAGGGGCTTTGCTCGTAGTTGACTCTTCTCAAGGAGTGGAAGCTCAAACCCTAGCCAATGTCTATTTGGCATTGGAGAACGACCTAGAAATTATTCCCGTATTAAACAAAATAGATTTACCAGGGGCAGAATGCGATCGCGTCGCGCAAGAAATTGAGGATGTTGTCGGGCTAGACTGTACTGATATCATCCAAGCTTCGGCTAAAATTGGCTTGGGGGTAGACGATATTTTAGAGGCGATCGTGCAGCAAGTTCCTCCTCCTGCAGACACGGTGGACGAGCCTCTAAGAGCCTTGATTTTTGATAGCTATTACGATGCTTATCGCGGTGTGATAGTCTACTTTCGCGTCATGGACGGTAAGGTAAAAAAAGGCGATAACGTGCGCCTGATGGCATCGGGTAAAGAATATGTCATTGATGAGTTGGGTATCTTAGCACCGACTCAAGTAGAAGTAGACGAACTTCATGCAGGAGAAGTAGGCTATTTTGCAGCGGCGATCAAAGCAGTAGAAGATGCTCGTGTCGGCGATACGATTACTTTGGTTGAAGAACCCGCCCCCAAACCTTTACCTGGCTATACCGAAGCCAAGCCGATGGTATTCTGTGGCTTATTTCCTACTGATTCGGATCAATATCCCGATCTAAGAGATGCTTTAGATAAACTCAAGCTAAATGATGCGGCTCTTTCTTACGAACCAGAAACCTCTAGCGCGATGGGCTTTGGTTTCCGCTGTGGTTTCTTGGGTTTGCTGCATATGGAAATCGTGCAGGAAAGATTAGAGAGGGAATACGATTTAGAACTAATTACGACTGCACCTTCGGTAATTTATCGCGTCACTACCGTAGATGGAGAAGTTCTAGAAATCGACAATCCTAGCTTGTTGCCAGAACCTCAACAAAGAGAAAAAATTGAAGAGCCTTTTATCAAAATCGAACTGATAACTCCAGAAAATTATGTAGGGACTTTGATGGACTTATGCCAAACTAGGCGGGGAATATTTAAGGACATGAAATATTTCACTCAGGATCGTACCTGTTTGATTTATGAGTTACCCTTGGCTGAAGTTGTGACCGACTTTTTCGATCAGATGAAGTCCCGCACCAAAGGCTATGCCAGCATGGAATATCAAATGCTGGGCTATCGTAGCGATAATCTGGTTAAACTGGACATCTTGGTCAATAAAGACCCTGTAGATGCTCTATCGACTATCGTTCATCGCGATAAGGCATACTATGTCGGTCGCGCCCTGACAGAAAAGCTCAAGGAATTGATTCCCCGTCATCAATTTAAAGTGCCTATTCAAGCTGCTATTGGAGCGAAAGTTATCGCTAGCGAACATATTCCCGCGCTACGCAAGGATGTACTGGCAAAATGTTATGGCGGTGATATTTCGCGGAAGAAAAAACTGCTACAAAAGCAGGCAAAAGGTAAAAAGCGCATGAAGTCTATCGGTACGGTTGACGTTCCCCAAGAGGCATTTATGGCAGTTCTAAAAATCGGTAAGGAGTAATTCATCCGATCATGACAAGTTACCCTAGAGGGTACTGCTTCGCATAAAGGACTACGTTGTTTGCCAACTGGCTAATAGCTGTCAGCTGACAGCTATTAGCTCTTGAGGAATTTTTTAGCTGGTTTTAGTTTTTTATGCGATCGCTATATTGACTTGTTTTTATGCCAGTTTGCTGTAGCTTTGCACTGTATTGCTCAACAACATTGCTACCGTCATCGGACCAATACCTCCAGGTACGGGAGTTATATAGCTGGCTATTTTAGCTACCTGATCAAAAGCGACATCGCCAACCAACTTAGATTTTCCCGTGGGCGTTTCTATGCGGTTGATACCGACATCAATAACCACGGCTCCTTCCTTGACCATATTGGCAGTAATCATTTCTGGTTTCCCCACTGCTGCTACTAAGATATCTGCTTCGCGACATACTGCCCCCAAATCTTGAGTTCTAGAGTGAGCCATGGTTACAGTCGCATTTTGCTCTAACAGCATCAAAGCGACAGGTTTACCTACCAAAATACTTCGACCAACAACAACCGCTTTTTTACCAGAGATTTCAATCTGGTATTCTTTTAATAGCCTCATCACTCCTGCGGGAGTACAGCTACGCAAGCCAAATTCAGAACGTACTAGCTTGCCCAAGTTAACCTGATGCAAACCATCGGCATCTTTATTAGGATCTATGCAGTGCAATAGAGCAATAGAATCTAGGTGACTGGGTAAAGGAAGCTGTACCAAAATTCCATCAACTCGCTCATCCTGATTTAATTCGGCAATTACTGCTTCTAATTCTGCTTGAGTCGCATCAGCTGAAAAGTGCTGTCCCAATGATGCTATACCAACTTTTTCGCACGCCCTTTCTTTGTTGCGGACGTACACAGCACTAGCTGGATTATCTCCCACCATCAGCACTGCTAAACCAGGAGGACGACCTATCTGGGGTCGGAGTCGAGCTACTTTTTCTTTGAGATCTAGCTGTATCTTTTTCGCTAGAGCCTTACCATCAAGTATGCGAGATATAGAAGCAGACATAAGTAATTCGGAAAATTAAAAAGTTAAGCTGGAACTGACAACTGGCAAATTAGGATAACCGATGTTAGTTTCCCATTTACAATTTAAACCAGTTTTAAACACGCTCAAGTATATTAGCTTGTGGGGTATATTGCTGAGTAGTCTGAGTAGTTGTCAGCCATCACTCATTTCTATCGAGAAAATTTCGGCTAGTAAAGTGGATAAAACGGTATATCTCACGGGAAAAATTGTGCGATTAGCCCCTTTTCTAGATAGCTCTGCCTATCAGGTAGAAGATGCTACGGGAAAAATTTGGGTTGTAACCGACCAAAAACCACCTATGTTGGGTCAAGTAATTAAAGTCAGAGGCAAAATAAAATATCAAAGCTTACCTTTCGCCGAGCAAGAGCTAGGAGATTTTTATCTTATTGAATTAGAGCAATTAGAAGCAACAATCGTCGAATCCAATTACAACTAAAAACAAAGTCGATCCAGTTTTTCTAGCGTAGAGTTAAATTTTATGACTTATAACATTTTGTCCGCAGAACAAATTCCCGTAGCGGTGGCAATTATTTATCATAAAGACAAATATCTAATGCAGTTGCGCGACGATATTCCGACTATTTTTTACCCTGGCGTATGGGGACTGTTTGGCGGTCATTTAGATCCTGGAGAAGAACCAGAAGCAGGATTAAAACGAGAATTATTAGAAGAGATCGACTACAGTGTGGACTGCCTGACCGAGTTTCGTTGTTATGCTGACAGCAAGATCTTTCGCCACGTATATTCTTGTCAGTTGTCTGTTCCCGTTTGGCAATTAAACCTTAAGGAGGGATGGGATATGGGTTTGCTAACCGTTGAAGAAATCAAACGAGGTTCTGCCTATTCTAATAATGCCAAACAAGAGCGATCGCTAGGGGATATTCACAGACAAATAATGCTAGATTTTATTGCCGCTCAAAAATCGTAACAATCCGTTCTAATAGTAGCCCAGCGAATCATTAGCAGTCTCAGAATCAGTTTTTCAATATGCTTGTATTATATATATTCTTTAATACGTTTGAATTATGGCTTGCTTGAAAGTTGTAAGGGTTACGATAACTTTTAATTCTTAGCAAACCACAACTGCAAAATGTTATACATAATGTATGTCCCAGTTAATTTTTTATTAGGATCTGTGAATACAGCATCCATTGATAAGGTATTTCTAATTAAGTTCTCATGTCCAGGTATAAAGGGTATATCTGAGTAAGAATGATGCTTGGCTCCTTGAGATTCGTCTAAATCGATAGACTTTTGATGTGGATAGCACTCTCCAATAGAATGCCCTTTTGTATCTTTTCAAAAGTTTGATGGCTCATTCATATCGAGCCAGAGGCCATCATAAGGTATCTTGTCATAAAGAGTTTGCAATCCTTCTTCCCAAAACTCTGTTGCATTTGGATGCAAGAAGTCTACAAAAGCTGTGTAGCCTGGCCATACTTGAGCAATTAAGTTTCCATCTAATGCATCAGGATTCTGAGCTGTTTTTATAAACACTC
>JBCDCO010000116.1:0-16705 GCA_039181635.1 Cyanobacteria bacterium P01_G01_bin.19
CAAACTGTGCAAGAACAAACAGGAAGACTGAGAGGAGTCCAGTTTCGTCCCTATTCGGCGGCTCAAATTCAACTACCTTCGGGTGATTTTGCCTCTCCCAATCGTCAGCCAGATCCTAGCCGTCGGCGAATTGAGATTCGTTTTTCTCCTTTGGGTAAAGCAGAGACAGTTAGGTAAAAGCTCAAAAAGCCTGAATCCATTCTTTAACTTCATATTCCGTCCAAATACCGTTTTGCCAGTAGGGATCGGATTCGACCAGATTGCGTACCGTAGCTTCGTCATCAGCTTCGTAAATACCAAAAACCTTAGTATTGTCTTTGGTTGGTCCCAGGGTTATCAAAATGCCCCGTTCTTTTTGACTAGCCAGTCCGTCTAAATGAGCTTGGCGGTATGGAGTCCGTTTTTCTAGAGCGTTTTCGCAGTAACTTCCCCACATGACGTATTTCATTACTTTTTGATGCTTTAATTGCTAAATTTTTGATACCAATCTGTAAAATAGCATCATTCGCCATTCCAGCAATAATTTCTCTTCTATTAACCTGCAAATAATAAATATCTTGAATCAAAACAAACTAAATGGGATAAATATTATACAGGGTAGCTAATAGCTACGGGATAATAAACCTTAACTAAGAGTAATTCACATTCAGCGTTCTATAAATATGGATATTAAAAATGGTTTTGTCGCTACAGTGGGAAACACCCCTTTGATTCGCCTCAATAGCTTCAGTGAAGAGACAGGATGCGAAATACTCGGCAAGGCTGAATTTCTTAATCCTGGTGGTTCGGTGAAGGATCGAGCGGCTCTGTATATTATTGAAGATGCAGAAAGAAAAGGACTTTTAAAGCCTGGTGGCACTGTAGTTGAGGGAACGGCAGGCAATACAGGTATAGGATTGGCACATATCTGCAATGCTAAAGGTTATAAGTGTTTAATTATTATCCCCGAAACTCAATCTCAAGAAAAAATTGATACCCTAAGAACATTGGGTGCAGAAGTCCGCCTGGTTCCTGCCGTACCTTACAAAAATCCGAATAATTACGTTAAAGTATCGGGACGAGTAGCAGCAGAAATGGATAACGCTATATGGGCAAATCAGTTTGAAAACTTAGCCAATCGCAACGCCCATTATGAAACCACAGGAGCAGAAATTTGGGCGCAAACCGATGGTAAAGTCGATGGCTGGGTAGCTGCCACGGGTACGGGAGGGACTTATGCAGGAGTTTCGATGTATCTCAAAGAGCAAAACCCCAATGTCCGTTGCGTAGTTGCAGATCCGATGGGTAGCGGTTTGTATAGCTATGTTAAAACAGGAGAAATTAAACCCGAAGGTAAATCGATTACTGAAGGTATTGGCAATAGTCGAATTACGGGGAATATGGAAGGTGCACCTATTGATGATGCAATTCAAATTGACGATCGCGAGTGCGTTCGTGTCATCTACCAATTGTTAAACAAAGAAGGCTTATTCATGGGCGGTTCGGTAGGTATTAACGTCGGTGCAGCAGTTGCTCTAGCAAAACAAATGGGAAGAGGGCACACTATTGTTACTGTCCTCTGCGATGGTGGAGCAAGATATCAATCTCGTTTGTACAACCAAGAGTGGTTGGCTGAAAAAGGATTAGCAATCTGAGTAATAAGTTGAGTTAATTAAGCTGTATTGTTGCGATGCGATCGCTATACCACTGCCATATTTGGTTCGACTGGACTGCGTTTGCCATTTAGAATCAAGGGTACACCATTGTCTGGGGCAACTGTCGCACCGCGACGTTTGGGTAATATTTCGCGATCGCTAGTCAAACTTAAATCCCATCCTGTTAAAATTTTGGCTAGAACTAATTTCATTTCGAGTAATGCTAGAGCATAGCCGATACAGCGGCGATTTCCCCCGCCAAAAGGAAGAAACTCGTAAGGGGAATACTGACGTTCTAAAAATCTTTCTGGTTTAAATTGTTTAGGTTCGGGATATAAGTCCTCTCGGTGATGAGTCAAATAAATCGTGGGGGCGAGCATTTTCTCTGCGGCAAAGCGATGTCCCATAACTTCAATTGGCGACTTGGCAAAACGCAAAAAGGCAATAAAAGCGACGGGATAAATTCGGAGAGTTTCGTTACAAACCGCAGTCAAATAGGGGAGACGAGAAATAGTTAGAGCATCGGCATCTGCGTCTAAAGCGTCTAGTTCTGCCAGTAATTTTTGCTTTACCTCTGGTAACTTGTGAACCCAATACAATGCCCAAGATAGAGCCGTAGCCGTGGTTTCGTGACCAGCTACCAGCAAAGTCATCATCTGATCCTTGAGTTCGATATCGCTTAAGCCTTCTCCAGCCTCGTCACGGGCAGACATCATCAGGCTGAGGACATCATTGCCAGATAAATCTGGGTTATTTCGTCTCTCATCGATTTCTGCCTGCAATAGTTCGTATATCTTGCGTTTGCGCCGCACTACTTTCCCCCAAGGACTCCATTCGCCTAAATCTTGTTGTAGGAAAGGTAAGAAGACAACGCTAGCCTTCAGTGGAGAACCCGTTAAGTCCAATAATTCGATCAGCGGAGGTTTGATACTTTGGTAGCGTTCTCCTTCACTCAGACCAAAAACTACGTTTAAAATAGTCTCTAAAGTGATATCCTGCATGGCTTTTTGCGCCACAAAAGTCTTTTTCTGTTGCCATTGATTCGCCACTTTTTCGGTAATCTGACAGATATTTTCGGCGTAAGATTTAACTTTTTCGCCATGGAAAGGGGGCATCATCAATTTGCGCTGTCGACGATGGGGTTTACCATCCAACAAGACTAAAGAGTTATCTCCTAGCAGGCTAGCGGCTAGATTATTCGTGCGTCCGACATCAAATTTTTTAGCATCGACGCTCAAAATTTCTTTAATTCCCTGAGGATTGCTGACTACGGTAAAGGGAGGTAAACCCATCAAATTTAAGTTAAAAATATCGCCATAGGCGCGATCGCATTCTTCTAGGAAATCAAGCGGTCGAAAAATCCAGTTAAGTAGCTGCACGAAGGGAGGACTTTGAGGACCATTTAGAGACTTCATAATTAGATTGTTGATAAATTGCTGCTAGGAATGCCTACATTTTAAAAAATTATGGGCAACTGCTACATTTAATCAAATCAAATCTAGTTTTTGGCAGCTTCTGCCTTCAAATAGGCAAACACAGATTTATCACCAATATCGGGGTCGATCTCCTGAGTCAGCTTACGAATGGCAAATACGCTAAAGCCAATCGACCAGATACCCAGCAAAACCTGCTCCATTTCTACAGGAATGATTCCCGTCATGTGTCCCAAAAGTAATAGGGGCACAATAGGAGTAAGTATTTTGGTTTCGGCACGATTAAAACAAAAAGCCTCTTTAAAAAAGATTCCTGTCAGAGCTGCGAAAGTAAAGCCAGTACCAAATAAGGTCAAAGGATGATTGTAAATATATAATGCTAGAGGTTCTTTGCTTTGAGTTGCGATCGCAATTGTGGCAACCGTACCGATTAACCAGAAGCCCTGGAGTAAGAGGTGTAGAGGCTTCATATAGATGTGAATAAAATAAAGGCTGACTCCCAATCCCAGAGAGAACAGAGCGAATAAAGGCGTTATGGCTGGTAAAGCTGCTTCTCCTTGGGCAAAGAACAAATTACTGGCGATCGCAAAACTAGCGGCAGCAACAACCAATCCTCCGCGATAGATAATTACTTCCAGGCGATCGTTTTTAGTAATTGTATATTTGCCAAACTGTCCCTGATAGTCTTGGGGTGGTTTATTCAAAATACCGATCATAGCTAAAACCCTAATTGTTAATAATTACTCTAGCTAAAGGTAGTCTAAAACATCGCTAATTAAAATAGCTATTATAAAAAAATGACAGACATCAAATTAAGGTTGTATAACTACTGTCTATAGCCGAGTTCAAACTTAGGATCGATCGATAATGGCAATCAATTTAAGCAAAGGACAACGAATATCTTTAGAAAAAGCATCGCCAGGACTAAAACAAATTTTTATCGGTTTGGGTTGGGACATCAATGTAACCGATACTGGTAGCGACTTTGATATAGATGCTTCTTTGTTTTTGGTAGACAAGAGCGAAAAACTAATCTCCGACCAGCACTTTATTTTTTACAATAATCAAATTAGCCCCGATCCAGAACAGTCAATTCAGCAGCGAGGAGACAACCGCACTGGCGCGGGAGAAGGAGACGATGAAATTATCGATGTCAATCTTCGAACCGTTCCTGCAGATATCGACAAACTGATTATTACCGTTACTATCCACGAAGCTGATAAGCGTCAACAAAATTTTGGGCAAGTTAGCAATGCTTTTGTGCGAATTGTTAATTCAGAAAACGAACAAGAAGTAATTCGCTACGACCTCACCGAAGACTTTTCGATTGAAACCGCTTTGATTATGGCAGAACTCTATCGTAAAGATGGAGAGTGGCGCATGAATGCAGTTGGTGCAGGATATCAGGGCGGCTTACAGGCTTTGGTAGAAAGATATCAAAAATAAGGTTGTTAGCTGGGAGTACAAGAATTGATAACCAAACTGTTTATAGCCGTTAGCTTTTAGCTTCTCTAAACATCAATCAACAATTAGCAATCAACTGACAATAAAATATGGCAGTAAATTTAAGTAAGGGACAACGCATATCTTTAGAAAAGGTCGCTCCAGGACTGAGCGAGGTGTTTGTGGGCTTGGGTTGGGATACCAATATTACCGATACTGGAGGAGATTTTGACATTGATGCATCAGTATTTTTGATCGACAAGAGTGAAAAATTAGTATCGGATAACCATTTTATTTTTTACAACAACCTTACTAGTCCAGATCCCGATAAATCTGTGGAACATTTGGGGGATAACCGTACAGGTGCAGGAGAAGGAGACGACGAAGTAATTAAGGTCAATCTCAAACAGGTTCCTGCCGAAGTAAACAAAATAGTTATGACTGTAACTATTCATGAAGCGGAAGAAAGACAGCAAAACTTTGGTCAAGTCCAAAATGCTTTTGTGCGAGTGGTAGACCCTAAAAATAAAGCAGAAGTGGTACGTTACGACCTAACAGAGGACTTTTCCATCGAAACCGCTTTAATTATGGCAGAACTCTATCGCAAAGATGGTGAATGGCGAATTAACGCAGTGGGAGCAGGTTATCAAGGCGGATTACAAGCCCTATTAGATCGCTATCAGTCTTAACTTCTCAGACCTAAATTAGCTACAATCAGATAATTAAATAATACGCATACAAGGCATAGCTGCATGATTCCAACAGTTATAGAAAGTTCAGGTCGCGGCGATCGCGCCTTTGATATATACTCTCGTTTACTCAGAGAAAGAATTGTTTTTTTAGGGCAACAAGTAACTGACGAGATTGCCAACTTAGTTGTCGCACAACTGCTATTTTTGGAAGCAGAAGATCCAGAAAAAGATATTTATCTTTACATCAATTCTCCTGGCGGATCGGTTTCTGCTGGCATGGGAATGTTCGATACGATGAATCAAATTCGTCCCGATGTATGCACCATCTGCATCGGTTTGGCTGCCAGTATGGGTGCTTTTTTGTTAAGCGCGGGAGAAAAGGGAAAACGTATGAGTTTGCCCAATTCTCGAATTATGATTCACCAGCCTTTAGGTGGCGCGCAGGGACAGGCAACCGATATCGAAATTCAAGCCAAAGAGATTTTATATCTCAAGCAGAAATTAAACGGACATTTGGCAGATCATACTGGTCAACCTCTATCTAAAATTGAAGAAGATACAGAGAGAGATTTCTTTATGTCTGCCGAAGAATCGAAGGAATATGGTTTGATTGATCGCGTAATTTCTCGTCGTCCTTCTGCGACCAACCCTCCCGAACCTGTTAGTTAAATTTGTTAGATATCGACAGCTAAACAAAAGAAAGATCTGTTTTTTTTATAGATACACATGCAGTAATACCTAGTTAACCGAGCTATAGGTATTACTGCGTTTTTTTGACTTTTACTTTAACAGTATTTCCTCTGAGTTAAATGAATTACACTATGAAGATTATGGAGAATAAACGTAAATCAGATTACAATGTTGCCTAAATTACAATTATCCAGCATGTTGAGCATTTACTTGAATCCATATGAAAATTAACAATCAAATTAATACTACTATTTACTAGTAAGTTTAGGTGCTAATCATTTATTGGCAAGCGAAATATTAATTTCCCAATATTCCATTACTAACCTAATTCATATCAATGACTAGTAAAGACATATTTGCTAAAGAAGCATTAGCACAAATTCCGAAAATTCTTACTTTACTGGATCGCAATCCTCATAGCCCTACCTATGGCTGTTTTGATCGCACTTTTTGGCAATATAAAGTCATTGACTTTCCCGCAGGTATGTCTCAGGAGTTCGTTTATCCCCTGGCACTAGCCTATCATTGCGACCTGCCCGATAATATTTTCTATCATCAACCCATGATCAAAGAATGGGTCGAAGCGGGAATTATGTATGCGGCGAAAACTAGTCATGCCAACGGTTCTTGCGATGATTATTTTCCCTATGAAAAAGCAGCAGGAGCAGCAGCTTTTTCTTTACTAGCTTCTGTCGAAAGCTACACTCTGATGGGTTTGGATAATTCTGCAGCCTTAGATTTTTTTGCCTTGCGTGCTGACTGGCTGGCAGGACATCAAGAAAGCGGACGTTTGACCAACCATCAGGCGTTAATTGTTCTCTGTTTTGAGTTGCTAGGTAACTTATTGCAGACAGATCGTTGGCAAAAAAGTAAGAATGCCCGTCTAGAACAGGTACTTTCCTGGCAAAACTCGGAAGGTTGGTTTATCGAATACGAAGGTTGCGATCCTGGCTATCACACCCTAACTATTTCCTGTTTGGCAAGGCTATACGAGCTAAATCCTAGTGAAAAGTTGAAACAGGCGATCGCCTCAGCAGTAGAGCTGGCGGCTCAGTTTGTTCATCCTGATGGCTCTTATGGTGGTGAATATACCAGTCGCAATACCTATAACTTTTTTCCCCATGGTTTTGAGTTGGTAGGTAAATGGCTGCCATCTGCTTTAAACATCAACGATCGCTTCTTACAAGGATTAGCAAATGGTTTGGGTTCTTGCTACGGGGACGATCGCATTATCGGTCATCATACCTGGAATTATCTTTTGGCATGGCGAGACTTTGTCGATGCTCGTCCACCACTTCAACCTCGCCCTCAAGGCAGATACCATCTTCAACAGGGAGGCATCTTAATTGAACGCCGTGGCAACACAGAGTTGTACCTCGCCTCTAATAAAGGCGGAGTTTTCAAACTATTTCGCGATCGCCAGCTGGTAGCTTCGGATACTCAATTTTCTTTGTTGGTACGGCAAGATAAAAAGCTGAAAAACGCGGTCGGACATTTGGTAGACGATTACCAAGTAATCTTGGAAGAAGATCGAATGACAATTTCAGGTAGCTTGGGTTGGGCAAAGCAAAAACAGATGAACCCTTACAATCTAATCGCCCTACGCCTAGTAATGCTGTCTTTTGGTCGATTCTTTCCCAATCTAATTCGCCGAATATTACAAAAAATCCTAATTACAGGAAAAAACACAGCACCTTATACATTTTCTCGTCAACTCCGTTGGCAAGGCGATCGGCTCATTGTTGAAGACACTCTCAATACCAAGTCTTCTTGGGAAAATGTTGTCTCTGCCGATATTGGAGGCGATCGCACCTCCATATATGTAGTCATGAGCCGCACTTTTCAACCAGGACAATTACAACCAGCTGTAGATTTGCGCGATCGGCTTAGAAAATTAAATCCTCAAGATTCCTTGACTTTAACCAGAGAGTTTTAATTTTTTGTACCACTAAGACGTTTTTCACTCAACGCTGTAAAAGTAACAATAATTTTTTTTACTCATAAAAGGTAACAAATAATTATTTTTTAACGCTAAAGTAACCATGCAAAAGTCACCAAGAAAGTTATTTTAAATAATTTTTCTGATTCTTTATCTTCACTTTAAATATTGACAAATTTTGATACATTAGCAGACAAATTGACAATAAATGCATCAAAACATACCTCCATAGATATGATATACTTTATCTCTTCTCAAACAGCATATCAGTAAGATAGCGGATGTTAAAAATAAACAGAGTTAATATATTTAAGGTATAGAAAGCGAGTAAATTAAGATAGACTGAAGCAGTTCCTAACCGCAAAAATATTATTTTCTTATTTGCTTTACTATCAAATAACCCAGAAATGTTATTCGAAGTAACCCAAAATATCGTAAATAAACAAAGCAAAATGGCACTAATCTCAAACTGGCTAAAAAATAAGTTAATTCGCAAAGATAATGGCATCATTTTTGATACATACAATTCCGACTGTTTTAACGTAGTTCAAGATTTTTTAGAAAGTTGCGATTGTAAGTTCAAAACCCATGCTATTTACTATCAAGCTTTTCCCGAAGAAAGTGCTTTAGAATTTTTGAACACGCTAGGGGAAGAATTAACTTCTAAACTAAGCAGAGCTGAATCGAATACAAAAAGATCCCTATTAGAAATTATTCAAGATTCGGAATTAAAGCTAATTTTGATCGACAATTGTCATCTTCATCCACAAGACACCCTACAAAATTTGATTAACTTTTTTGCTGTCTGCGAAGTTGGTGTTATTCTCATCGGTCATGACGATAAAATGGCGATCGCACAGATTTTGAGTAATCCAATGCTTCATCAATGGGATTCCATAAATGCAACGCCTGAAAGATGCGAGCCATCACCAAAAATTGGCTAAATTATAGTCATTTCAACTAATTTCTTCACAATTGACTGGCTTTAAGCCAGAAGTCAGAGGGGTTAAAGGCTTTTATTTTGGATTTTGTTTTTCATACGGTCTCCATTTAGAATGACTATAAATCTCATCAATCTTGAGAAGATTTATAGCTAGTTACTCAGAAAACATTAAGCATCGTACCTGAGACTAAGGAAGATAAGATTAACGAAGCGAAAACTAAATCGATCTAAACAATAAACCTGTTTATTAGTTTGCTTGGTAACTTCAAAGTAAAGCACCTAAAAAATTTATGTTGAGTAGTCTCGGTAAAATCAACAACCCCCTAGTCAGAAGTCTGACAGCTGCAAGCACATCCCTGGCAATGGCTACCTTAATCGCAGCCGTAATAATTGGCTTCACCGACAATACCAAAAATAAATCGGCGAACAAAATCGGCATCTATGCTTCTCTTTTAGCTTTTGTGGCAGGGGGAAGTACGGGATTAGTAATCAAAAACAATTCTGCTGTAAAAAACAAACAAGCTACGAAACCAAAATCGACAGAGGAAATTTGGCGCGATTGGCGAGACTTCAAAGTCGTGCGCAAAGAATCAGAAAGTAAAGAAATTACTTCTTTTTATTTTCAGCCTGTCGATGGAAAAAAACTGGTCGATTTTAAACCAGGTCAATTCCTTACTATTAAGCTAGATATTCCAGAACAAGATCGCCCCGTAATCAGAACTTATTCTTTGTCCGATTATCCCGAATCTCAAGACTATTATCGCCTGTCGATTAAACGAGAAGGTTCGCCAAAGGGTCTAGATGTACCTCCTGGCGTAGCTTCCAATTTTATGCACGACAGCATTTCTGAAGGTTCGACCATAGCTTGTAAACCTCCTAGCGGCAAATTTTATTTAGAGGTGGATAATTCTTTCCCTGCGGTTTTAATCAGCAATGGTGTTGGTATTACCCCCATGATTAGCATGGCAAAAGCAGTTGCTCAAAAAAATCCTCAACGTCATGTTTGGTTTCTTCATGGGGCAAGAAACAGAGAGTATCATGCTTGTTATGAAGAAGTTAAGCAAGTTGCTGAGTCTTGTCCCAATCTCCATATTCATTATCGTTACAGTCGTCCTCGCCCAGAAGATGAAGGGCTTTATGACAGTCAAGGTTACGTAGATAAGCAGCTACTTGCAGAAACTGTAATTCCCGAAATCAAATCGACTCACAACGGTTCGTCGGAAGCAGAATATTTTTTGTGTGGTTCTCCAGCATTTATGGACTCCCTAAGAGAAGGGCTGAACGAGCTAAATGTAGCTGAAGAAAAAATCTTTTTTGAATCTTTTGGCGGTGGGAAAACAAAAGGCAAGACTCAGGTTAAGGAGGACAAACAGACTGTTGACAGCGCCGAAGTTGCTTTTACTCGCTCCGATCGAACTCTAACTTGGACACCTCAAGATGGCACGCTATTAGAATTTGCCGAAGCTAACGACCTAAATCCAGAATTTAGCTGTCGTCAGGGAGTCTGCTTGACCTGCATGTGTAAAATTCAGGAAGGTGAAGTCGAGTATCTTGAAGAGCCTTCAGGCGAACCAGATGAAGGAGAAGTATTAATTTGCATCTCAAAACCCAAAACAAGCAAAATCGTTCTCGATTTATAAATTAGTCTCAAAGTACTGCATTATCCACGTCAATCTAGAGCCTCAAATATCACATACATAAAATTCTCTGCTGCCTGTTTTTAATTGAAAGCAGGTAATTTTTATGCCAAATAAAATTTAAACAATTTTAAGTATTTCGAGAATTTAAGTATTTCGAGCAAAACAAATGTATTGTTACAAAAACTGTTACGTTAGTTTGTATAAGTTTAAAAGACAGCGGAGAAATATCTGTGCCATTTACTATCGATTCAGCCCGAAACATTTTCTAGACTAACACTTTGACTGCCGATGCAGTACCAGCCCTAACTGCTCGGTTCAATCAACTTAGTGCAGAGGATCAACTGGCTTGGATTTGGTTTGCTTACTTGGAGATGGGTAAAACAATCACTGTTGCTGCTCCTGGTGCAGCTAATATGCAGTTTGCTGAGCCAACCATAGATGCCATTAAAGCAATGAGCTTTCAAGAACAGTCTCAAGTAATGTGCGATTTAGCCAATCGTACCGATACTCCTATTTGTCGTACCTACTCTACTTGGACTCCAAATATAAAACTTGGTTTTTGGTATAAGTTAGGAGAACTTATGGAACAGGGTGTTGTAGCTCCTATTCCCGAAAACTATAAGCTTTCTGCAAACGCTAATGCCGTATTAGTTTCACTCCAAGGATTAGATTCGGGTCAGCAAATTACTGTGCTAAGAAATACAGTAGTAGATATGGGTTTTGACACTGGAAAAATGGGAAGCTTTAAAAGAGTTAGCGAACCTGTAGCACCTCCCACAGAAATTTCCAAGCGAACTCAAGTCAATATAAACGGTATTACTAACACAACCGTACTAAACTACATGAATTTGCTTAATGCCAATGATTTTGACGAATTGATTAAGCTGTTCGCTGAAGATGGAGCAATTCAACCTCCCTTTAAAAAACCAATTATTGGGAAAGATGATGTGTACAAATTTTTCAAAGAAGAATGCCCCAATTTAAAATTAGCTCCAGAACGAGGCATTGAAGAAGGTATAGAAGACGGCTACACTCAAATTAAAGTGACGGGGAAAGTACAAACTCCTTGGTTTGGTGCTGGTGTAGGAATGAACATGTCTTGGCGATTTCTACTCAATTCTGAGAACAAAATCTTTTTTGTGGCGATAGATTTGCTAGCTTCTCCTAAAGAGTTACTCAAATTGGCACGCTAAATCAAGTGCATATCAATGCACGGCAATAACGAGCGTTATTACTTTAAAATCCGATCGCTTTTACAGATTACGATTTTAAAGTATGATGCTCGTACTCAAAGGTATTTTTATTAAATTGTTGAAGTTCGATATTAGTGTTATCAGTGAGCGAAATAAAATGGTCTAAAGCCGAAGAAGCAATAGCCAAACAAGCCTTACAAAAGGCTTATGAACGAGAAATCAATGCTTTGATTGCTAGTGTAAGAGACAGTGCCAGCTCTATTACCGATTTAGACGATCTTTGGTATTTGCACGACTTATTAAGTACTAAGAGATATCAGATAGACGGCAAATATGTCTATGATGCTTCTAGTGTAGTATTCGATTTTGCTGGTCTAGTTAAGGAAGGGTGGTTAACGCTAGAAGATCTCAAGGGGCTAAAATCCGAAACATTGTCTAAAATCTCTGCTTTGACGAGGATATAAAGCTTCTACGAGCGATTATTATTATTACAAGTTGGTTTTTGCCACAACAGCAGAGCCAATTACCTTTATCTCGTACTGACTTAAAATTTTTGATGATTCCTTGACTGTCATACCTGTAGTATAAACATCATCTAGCAACAGAATAGGATGTGAGGGAAGCTTCTTGCCAACATTAAATGCACCTCGTAAGTTTGACACCCTCTCTTTAGGATTGAGAGCAAACATAGCCTTGGTATTTTTGACTCGAACTAATGTTTGAGAATGCAGACAGCACCCAGTAATCTGACAAAAGCCTTTGGCTATTTTCTCTGCTTGGTTAAACCCTCTCTCTTTCTGCTTTTGAGGATGCAAAGGAATCGGTACGACGCCAATTTCCTGCGAGTCGAGCAAATTATTTTCTAACCAGGCTTTGGCTAATAGCTGTCCCAAAACTATGCCTATTTCTGGATGGTTATTATACTTCATCAAAGCGATCGCTCTTTTTAGTTGCCCATCATATTTACCCCAAGCGAAAACAGGCATTTTTTTATCTATGCTTTGCCGAGCTGCTTTGCCCAGCCGATGACTAGATATTTTTTCCAGGCAGTATTGGCAGATTGTCTGAGGAGTTGTTCTCTGACAAAACGGACATTGAGATTGAAGAAAAACTGAAAGGAGTTGCTCGAACATGCCCTTAGTTTTCCCCAAAGCCGATAAAAATTAGCCTCAGCTGTTATATTTCATCACCATCTCTAGACGGGATAAAGCACTAACTGCCGATTCTTTAATGTAGGGATCGGCAGAATCATCCTGGCTTAGTTTAGTCATTACATCTACCGCTCTAGGATCGCCCATAGAGCCAAAAGCATTTAAGATAGTTACACCCAAGGCTGGATTATCTGTTGATTGGAGAGTTTCAGCCAGTAGCTCAAAAACGGGAGAACCAATTTCGCCCAAAGTCATTACTGTGGGGATGTACACTACAGGATTGGGATCGTTTAGAGCCAGCTTTAGTCCTTCAATACCCGCTTCTGGCATGGGAACATCAGGATGATTGGCAACAACCTGGGCTAAGGCTTTAGCACAGCTAGAACGAACTGTAGGATTATCGCTATTAAGCAACGAATCTACTACATAGGGAACCACCTCTGCGCCAATAACTCCCAATGTTTTGACGGCTGTTCTTCTGTATTCAACGTCTTCTGCATCTAAAATGCTCATCAGACGAGGGATTGTATTTTCGTCTCTTGCTTCAGCTAGTTCCCACATTGCCTTACTGCGTAAATTAGGATTGGGATGTTTTAGCTTTTCAAAAATAGCGTCTGTAGTCATACTAAACAAAATAATGAAGATGCAAAGAGAGCTTTAAGACTGATACTCAAACTAGTGTAAAGTCAAAGCAGCAGACCTAAAGCCCTCATTCACCAAACAGAAATATTATCTATCGGTTATCAAACTGAACTAATAATTGCCTCTTAGGAAAGAGAGTTGATTACATAGTCGATTAGAGAGTTGTACTCAACTAAAGCTTGAGAAGACATATCGCGAGGTGCACAACCACGATTACGTGCAAAAGTCAAAGCTTCTACGTAAGGAGCAGTAGGCAAGTTTAGAGAACGATATACTTCACGTTGTCCCGCAATACCCCACTCGTCCAAAGGACCAGTACCGCCAACTACCAAGCAGTAGTTAACTAGACGCATGTAGTGCTTGATATCACGCAAACACTTGCTTTTGAAAGTATCAGTGGAGTTAGCTTCACCTTCGTTGTTTAGGTAAGAATACTTTTTGATGCAAGCATCATAAGCTTCTTGAGCAACGTTGTCGATGTTGCTAGCTAGTTTTTCAGCAGCTTCCATGCGAGCGTTAGCGCGCTGAAGACTACCCTGAACTGACTCTAGGTCAGAAGTAGAAGGAAAGCGTCCTGCAGCATCAGCAGCAGTAACAACTGTAGTTACAACAGATTTCATAGTTTTGGATATCTCCTGAATTGCTTATTCTAAAAAGCGAGAATATATTCACTTTTGCCAATTATTTGAGATTATTGGCTAAATCAAGGGGGTTTCTAGCTAAGAGCAGAAATTACGCGATCGAAGTAGCTAGCTGCTTCAGAAGTAATTGCAGAGCAGTCTCCGTCAATCATTTCCATCTTACGGAATCTCTTGCCACCGTTAGCTTCAGTATTTGTGTTGTTGATGTGAGCCAAAGAAGCTGCTTTCATGATACCAACAGCACGACCTGTAGATTGAAGAGGTACACCCAAAGCAGTGTAAGTTTCTTTCAATCCGTTCAAGCAACGATCTTCTAGTACGGAAGCATCACCAGAAAGTAGAGCATAAGTGATATAGCGAAGAATGATTTCGCCGTCACGCAAACAAGCAGCCATGCGACGGTTAGGATAGCAATTACCACCAGCTTGAATCAAACCTTGGTTTTCGCAAATCATACCAGCTACAGCATCAGAAACAATGCAGCTAGCGTTGCTAGCAACTGTGTTAACAGCGTCTAAGCGTTTGTTTCCTTCAGAACTAAAGTTTTTTAGAGATTGTAGTTCGTCTCCACCGATGCAAGCAGTTTTGCTATCTGCACTTACTACAGCTCTGGAAAAAGCGTCAAGCATTGAGCTCTCCTTAATTTTGACAACAAATTTAGTTTTTATCTAATTTGACAGATGCGCTTTTGCTTACCCGTCGATCATGAAGATAAAAGATTGAGCTCGCCAAAATCTCTTTTATTAAAAACAAAGTAATAATCTGTAATGTTTAAGTAAATGTTGTTACAGTTAGTTTGCCTTTCTCATAGTTAAAATTCTAGTTTGAATCAGGATAAAAACCTGTAGTAATCCAATTAAATTCTCTCAGAAATCACATTTTTGTTGCTTAATTTTTCTTAACATAACAATACTTTACTATTCTTTTTCTAGCCCTGGCAGTGTTGGGCTACTGTCACAGTATTGACCCAACCAAGTTGCTCCAGCGATCGACCTAAAAGGGATTATGGATAATTCAGTCGACGGGATTTCTAGACTCACCCGTGCTTCGGAGACTCCCATGCCTAAAAGCTGAAGAAAAGGAGCTATATTCTGAGTTTCTACATTTAGCTGACAAAAACCTTCCAACCAGGCAATTTGATTTTTCAGAGGTCCGATTGCTTCAGCCTGTACTGCTTTGATAGTGGCTTGAACCTCAGGAGGCTCTTGAGCGATCGCGGATTCTTGCTCTGGCGATGTCATCCCCAATCCTGCTGACAGTTCCGCAGTTTCGTAAAACATGGGTAAAACAAAATGCTCGACTAAACCAACTACCCCTTGGACAATGGAAACAAACTGACCAGCCTGCAACTGTAGGGTAACTTCGCCGTTTGCTCCCGTTACTTTAACCAAACCTGCTGGGCTCTCCGTTAGCACCCCTACTAAAGAAGCGTTACTATTGGGATCGTGCTGGACGAATAGAGCAGTACCTTGAGAAACCACTTTTGCTTGAGGAGTATTAATGGTGCTTTGCCCTTGCTCTGGGCGAATTACAATCAAGGCAGCACCACTAGTCAATTCAAAACGACGTTTGCCCTGGGGGAAGCGAAAAGTAGTCCCTGCTCCCGTTCTGACCAAAGTACCTTCATCAAATATAATATCGGCACGAGAATTAGCTCCCGTTCTAACCGAATCTCTGGGAACAATCTTATCGCCAATTTCTGCAGGACTCCAGTTATCTCGGCTTCGATAATCGATATCAACCGTGTTTCTTACTTTGTAGATTTCAGCTTCTTTAATCGGGGTATTGGCGATCGCAGGGTTGACTGACAATAAGCTTATCGAGCCAAAACTCAGTCCTGACGCGATCGCCCATAGTAGTAATTTGCTGTCTGAAGCAACAGTATTTGAGAAATTGGTACGCAGAAATTGCTGTGTAAAACGCGGAAACAGTCTCATCGAGAGATTTGGATAAAGATTGAAACCATATTATCTTAATACTTTGATTGATAATTTTAGATTGGCTTGTAACAACAGCATCAGTATTATCTGTACTGTATTGGCTCGATCCATAAGCTGAGAACCCTGCTAGCTAATGAATTAACTAGCTAGATCGGAAATAGTTTGAGCTAAATCGAAATCCATTTGAGTCAAGCCTCCCGCATCGTGGGTAGTCAGGGAAATTGTAACTTTGTTATAGGAAATAGCAATATCTGGATGATGTCCTGCTGCCTCGGCTGGTTCGACCAATTTATCGACAAAGGCGATCGCTTCGACAAAACCCTTAAATTCAAAAGTACGGGTCAAAGTTTGCCCTTCTTGCTCCCATTTGGGGAGATTGATAATTTTTTGGTTAATTTCGCTTTGAGTTAGAGGCATATTATTCAGGGGATTTGCTTTAAGATTTTGAGTCGATAAACAGCCGATAATCATCACCGCTAAAGCAACTTTAGAAAATGATTTCCAAGTCAAAAACATATTTAATCTACTGATTTTTTGCTAATTGCTCGTCACTACTTGCCACTGTTGAATAATGACCGTTGTTTTGTTCTAAAGGAGACATTAAGGGATAAAAAGGCTGGTGCAGGCTAATTAACTGCGTCAGAGTTTTTTTCAACTGAGTTCGAGGCACAATCGAATCGACAAAGCCGTGTTCCAATAAATATTCCGAAGTCTGAAAACCATC
>JBCDCO010000117.1:0-16644 GCA_039181635.1 Cyanobacteria bacterium P01_G01_bin.19
TGTTTATCGGGGTCGATCGCTAAATCCTGCATATCTTCATTCGAAATTCCCCAGCCAATATCGTCGTGACAGCGAATATAGTTTACCCACCCACAACCTTCTAGCAAGGCAAATCTTTTGTTCATACCATGGCGCAGTAGCCGTACATCTTTAACAGCCAGAGCATTCCATAACAGCGCCATCAACTGAGGATTATATGATAGAGGACATTCTTCTTTGCTGATGTAGCGCACCACCTCATCGGGATGAACGATCGCCTCTGATTTAAACGCCATAGCGGGGGCAGCAATTTGAACTACTGCATTAAATGCTTGAATCAAGAGGTGTGCTTCGGGTAGATTCTCGCAGCTAGTTCCGAGTTTCTTCCATAAAAACGCCACTGCATCTAGCCGCAAGACTTCCACACCCACGTTAGCCAGAAACAGCATTTCTTCAGCCATCCGCGCAAAAACCATCGGATTTTCGTAGTTCAAATCCCATTGATAGTTGCAAAAAGTAGTCCAAACCCAGCGACGAATTTGATTGCGGTAGGTAAAGCAACCTGGATGTTCGTCGGGAAACACGGAATTGACGGTTTTTTCAAAGGCATCGGGCTGTTGGCGATCGGGGTACATGCGATAATATTCTTGATAGTCGAGATCGCCTTCTAGTGCTTTTTTTGCCCACTCATGTTCGTCAGAAGTATGATTAAACACGAAATCTATGACCAAACTAATACCGTACTGTCTCAATTCGGTAGCTAGTTGGGTTAATTCCTTCATCGTTCCCAAACTAGGATTAACCTCACGATAACTGCTGATAGCATAACCGCCATCGTTATCTCCTTCTGGCGTTTTAAATAAAGGCATTAAATGTAGATAGGTAATCCCCAACTCCTTAAGATAGCTCAGGCGATCGCGCAATCCTCCTAAATTTTCAGCAAACAAGTCAACATAGCACATAGCCCCTACCATACGATGAGACTGATACCAGTGAGGATCTGCCTGGCGCATCACGTCCAAAGCCTTGAGATCGTCGGATCTATCGAGCCACATCTTAGTCGCGATCGCGCTTATATTTTCTAGATGATAAAAGAAGTCATATTGATTGCCATAAAGTTGATATAGCAAACAAAATAAGCGAGGAAAATGAGTTTTAATTCTCTTGACGTATTCTTGCCATGCTTCAGGTTCGACGCGATTGGCAAATCGTTCTGACAATCTTGGCAGCAAACGAGATAGAGAAGTAGCAATTTGTCTTGGTTGGGGATCGACCTGATTCATCTTCTCAAAAGTAGGGTTAATAGTTAAAATTCCCTATTATTGACATTATGCTGCTAAACGCAACCTCATTTGGTATTTTTTTCTATTTTTCTATCTTTAAAATCTATGGTTGAATAGCCATAGTTCAAATCTCCGATTTTTTGGGCTTTAATTACAAGCGCTCGCTAAAGCATTGGAGAAAAGCGACAGGTTTGAACAACGGAAACGGAAATTACCTGCTAGTTTAGTAGTCTGTCTAGTAATTGCCATGAGACTATCCTAAAGCGATTGTCTTGAATGTCAAGTTAAATTTGTCTTTTTGGTGCGAGCGCCAAATTTAAGATTTTTAGATTTTTGTGCCAAAATATGCACTATGAGTAATCAGTGACAGATTAAATAGAGCTTTCCCCTAACCCTACCAGACATTTATTTGGTTCTCGCATCAAGTTGTAGTAGAATGCTCGTAATTTATTGAGAATTGTTCTTAAAAAGTTCCAGCTTCATCTTAATAAAATAGCTCCCAATCTCGATCTCTACAAATGACTAACATCAGCTTAATTACCGAACCCGAACTCCTAATAGAAGCCGACGAAACTCGGGCTTTTTTAAATTTTACTCTCAGCGAACCTCCCCCACCATCAGGAATCACAGTAGCCCTCGATGCTCCTAACTTAGACGATTTTAACCTCAGTCAAATTCAAGTAGAAGGGGGCGAAATTACTTTAGAAGACGAATTGGTAGAAGAATTGAACAGTAGCTTAGATGGTACTCGCGCTCCTGAAGTACCTGGGGCGGTAGTAGCAATTGTATCTCCTTCTGGGAGCTACTTTGGGGCTAGTGGACTGGCAAATGTAGAAGATGATATACCTTTACAGTCGAGCGATCGCTTTGAAATTGGGAGTATTACTAAAACTTTTACCGCTACGACAATTCTACAGCTAGTGGAAGAAGGGGTTTTAAGTCTAGAGGACAATCTTACCGACTGGCTGCCAGAATCGGTAACGGCAGATATTCCCAATGCTAATGAAATTACTTTAGAAAATTTATTACAGCATACCAGTGGCATAGCAGATTATGTCGATGTTTTGTTTGCTCAAGCTGCTAGCAATCCTCTAGTTTTTACCCAAGATTGGCAACCAGAAGAGTTGGTAGATCTAATTGACGGACAAGAGGCTTTATTTGCACCAGGAGAATCGTTTTACTATTCTAATACCAACTTTTTACTATTAGGCATAGTTATTGAAAGTGCGACGGGTAATAATGTTGCAGCCGAAATTCGCGATCGCATTATCGAACCTTTAGAGTTAGATAATACCTTTTTTGCAGGGGAAGAAGAGATTCCAGAAGGCTATGTTAGCGGTTATTGGGATTTTGATGGGGATGGCACTCTTAATAATATAGACCTTGCCAATCTTTCTTGGGCTTGGTCTACAGGGGCGATGGTATCAAATGCCGAAGACTTAGATACCTTTGCTCGCAATTTGTTTGCAGGGGATTTACTCCAGCCCGAAACATTAGAGATGATGCTGGATACCATTCCTGCTGTTGATAATGATAACTACTCTTCCTACGGCTTAGGAGTGGGTACGATTGAATCCCCTAACAGGTTTTGGTACATCCATCGGGGACAAACTCTAGGCTATCGCTCGAATATGTGGTACTCTCCCGAAGACGATCTGACCTACATTGAATTGATTAATGGGTTTTCTAGCGATAATTTAGTTCGAGACATTCTTCCTGCTTATCGAGAAGGTATCAACGATGCTACTTTAGAATTTACCATTACCGAATCAGAAGCTAGCATCAGCATTCCCGTATTAAATGATGGAACAACAGAGGATGAAGAAATAGCCACCTTCACCCTAGAATCGGGAGAAGGATACGAAATAGATCCAGACAATAATAGCGGCGAATTTGCTATTACAGAAAATTCAGATCCCGATCTAGAACCCACAGTTAGCTTGAGAGTTGAACCAGAGTTGCTAATTGAAACAGAGGAAAGTAACGGATTTTTTCGTCTCAATATAGATCCTCTGGTGACGGGAACTACTGTTATTATTAATAGTCCTAATCTAGAAGATTTTGATTTCAATAGTCAACTTCAGGTAGAAGGAGGCGAAATAGACTTTATTTCTGATGAAGAATTGAGCTTTACCTTTACCGAAGCCGATGCCAGCATTCGTTTCTCCGTATTGAATGATGGCGAAATTGAAGAAGAGGAGATTGTTCCTTTTAGCTTGGTTGAGGGAGAAGGTTATCAAATCAATCCCGACGCTAGCAGCGACGCCATAGCAATTTATGATACTTTTGAGGATGCTGGCATTAGAACGAATATTGGTTTGGGAAGCCTTAGCGATAGTCTAGCAGGAGAAGAGGCAATTACGTTCTTCTTTGAAGTGTTTGGACCATTTCCTGAAGAGGGTTTATACGTTTATTTAGATAGCGATGTTCCTAATTCTGTATCTTCTCTGTTTGAAGTTGATGCAGCAGTTAGCAATGACACCCCTACACCTCTAGCTTTAAACAGCGATGGCAGTGGATTTGCCGTCAGATTTCTAGAAACCAATCCAGGCTCTAGCGAAGGGCGCGTTACCATTCCCTTAGAATTGAATGGACTAGATGGGGTAAGTGAAATAACTTACGAACTTCAAACTAGAGATGAAATTGCTGATGAAGATCTAGCAGCAATTGAAGTTGAGGCTCAAATCGATGATTACGATCTCAATCTTCAGATGTTTAGTACCACCATTGACGGCATTCCTGTAGTAGACGATCCACAGCAACCCGAAACTAATCCAGAAACAGAGGCTATTTTCGGTTCTCTCGATGCAGATATTATTGAAGTAAACGAGAGTAATGAGCTTATCTTTGCAGGCGATGCTAACGATATAGTCGATCTTTCTACAGGAGAAGGTAACAATCGCGTTTATGCTGGAAACGGCGATGATACTCTGATTTTAGGAGAATCAGACCGTATTTTGGCAGGAGATGGCAGCGATCGCATTTTTGTCACTAACGGCGGAAACAATACCATTACTGGCGGTGCTGGTACAGACCAATTCTGGATTGCTAGTGCAGAGATTCCCCAAGAAGCTAATATCATCACTGACTTCACAGTTGGAGAAGATGTTATGGGAATTGCTGGCTTGGGTGTTGGTTTTGTCGATGTTAGTATGACCGATCTAGAAGGCGATGTTTTAATTGCTGCTAGAGGTTCAGACCTAGCGATTTTGCAAGGTGTAGATGAAACTAGTTTGACTGCTGACGACTTTGCTTTTGCTTAGATATTAGGGGTAGGACTAGGAACTAGGAGGACGGGTATGAATTACTCTCTCATGCTCCCCTGCTCAAAATAGCGGGCGCAATTTCTTGATTTTTTTCCGTACTATCACTCTAACTATGAATTCAATTCTGCTCTCTGTCGATCCGAGTAATCCAACGCCTCCTGGACCTGATTTCAGCGGAGATCCTGCAGAGTATGCAGTGGCATGGATTGCCAAGGAGATTTCTACCCGAGTATTCGGCGCAAGTGGAGATCCACAATCAACTCTAACCACCGAAGTAGCCTTGATTGGTTTTGCAGTTTCAGGATTTAACCCCAATCTTATAGAGGTGACAGTAGACGAGATACAAAAGACCGTAACCGTCGCGTACCCAGATCTGCCAGATCGTACAGCTATACACACTGAATCCCAGGGATCTATCATATTACCAGTAGGAGTCGATAGACTGGCATTTACTCCCCATACATTGGATTGGTTAGGCCCCCCCGAAGATGCTCTTTGGCCACTGGGAGAGGTCATAGTCGAAGGAGAAAGCCCAATCGATAAAATAGCTCTGGGAGCGGCACTTGATACCCACATAGAACGTACAGGAATACGTGCAATCGCTGTAGTTCATGAGGGAGAATTAGTGGGAGAACGTTACGCACCAGGGTATGGGGTAATGGTGCCGCAACGCGCCTGGTCCACGGGTAAGAGTGTAGCTGCTACAGCTATTGGTCGTATGATCGATCAAGGATATCTCTCTCTCGATCAAAATGCGCCAGTGGAAGCTTGGACTAACGACGAGCGACAAGAGATAACCATTCGCAATCTGCTTAATATGTCCAGCGGACTCGATCAACAATTCGATCGGAGTCTGACTGCTTTTTTTACTCCAGAAAATGAACATACTTTTATCTATGTAGAGGGGTTTGACACAGTCGCCGACGCAATAGAAGTTCCTCCAGGAGCATTCATCCCTGGCACCGAATACGCCTATAGAAACGCCAATCCACTTATTGCCACTGCTATTGCACGTCTTGCATTCTCTGAAGCTAGCTCACAAAATGAGCTAGCTTTCTTGGCTCGTGAAGTCTTTGAGCCTTTGGGAATGCGTTCTTCTTTTGTCGAGACGGATGTCTATGGCAACTTTCTAATATCAGGAGCTTTTTATACGACCGCCCGCGATCTTGCGCGATTGGGGTTGGTTCACTTGGATGAAGGTATATTTGGCGGTAATCGCGTATTATCTGAAGAATGGACCGACTTCGTATACCAGCCCTCACCTGGTCTTGAGAACTTTGGTGCTTACTGGCGAAATAATATTAATGGTGAATTAAACCTCCCTAATGATGCATTTTTTGCCAGCGGTGGTTTTGGCCAGAGAGCAATTGTTATACCTAGCCGTGATTTAGTAATTACTCAGCTTGCGTTCGATCCTTTCACTGATGATGAGAATTTTGAGCTTTTTGTGAATGAAGTTGTAGATATAGTTGATACAATTCCTTCTATTGTCGAAACAGAATCAGAAAGTTTAGTACCTATATTTGGTTCAGTTGACGGAGACACCATTGAAGTAGCAGGTAGCAATGGGCTTATCTTTGCAGGAGATCTTAACGATTTGGTAGATGCTTCTACAGGAGAGGACAACAATCGCATTTATGCAGGTAGTGGCGATGATACTCTGATTTTAGGAGAATCAGACCGTATCTTGGCAGGAGATGGCAGCGATCGCATTTTTGTAACTAACGGCGGAAACAATACCATTACTGGCGGTATGGGTGTAGACCAATTTTGGATTGTTAGTGCAGAGATTCCCCAAGAAGCTAATATTATTACTGACTTTACAGTTGGAGAAGATATTATGGGGATTGCTGGTTTGAATATCGGCTTTAGCGATCTAACTATCACCGATACCAATGAGGGAATTTTGATTAGTGCTAATGACTCCAATTTAGCCATCTTGCAAAACATTGATGCAGCAAGTTTAAGCAGCAACGATTTTATTTTTGCTTGATTGAGGACAGAAAGCAGAAGTATTATTTTTCTCCTGCTTTGCAATCGATCACGCTTATCTAATTGTAAGCAAGCGATCGATATCAATTGTTTCTGGATGCTGACAATATTTACAAATCCAAATAGCTTTATTGTCTTGGAGCAAATATAAATCCAATATGTTTTCATACTTGGTATTTCTGAAGCATTTTGAACAACGTTTATAGCTCCACGTTTTCAATTGTGTTCTGCGTCGATCTTTGCGGGAAAGTCTCATGGTGTAAACCTCTTGATATTAATAACCACAATCTATGCTTAATTTTTATTTATGTTAATTTATTGAGAATTAATTGCAACAAACTTTAAAAAAGTATATTCTAACAAAAGAGTTTTGTGCAAGCTTAAATTTCGCAATAAATAAAAAAACAAATAAGATAATGACTTTACCTTTACTGAATTATTCCGTTTCCAGTCAAAACAATCGAGTTAAAGGCTACGAAATTCCAGGAGACGAACAGCCCAAAATCTACAATACAGAAAATCTTTTATCGCAAGCAGAGTTTGACGAACTCATCTATGCAGCCTATCGCCAGGTATTTAACGAACAGCAAATGTTGAGGTTCAATCGCGAAAGAGAGCTAGAATCGCAGCTTAAAGCAGGTCAAATAACCGTAAGAGACTTTATGAAAGGTTTGGCGTTGTCAGAAACATTTCAAAAACGCAACTATCAAGTTAACAACAACTATCGATTTGTCAGGTTATGTATCCAACGTTTTTTAGGCAGAGATATCTACAATAATGATGAAAAACTTGCATGGTCGATTGTTTTAGCTACCTCTGGCTTAGAAGGATTCATCGATAAATTATTAAATAGCGATGAGTATTTGGATAACTTTGGGGACGATATTGTTCCTTATCAACGCCGTCGTATCTTGCCGCAAAGAGAAAGTGGTGAATTTCCTTTTGCTAGAATGCCTCGCTATGGCAGCCAACATCGCCAAAATTTATTAGAATTAGGATATTTTCGCCATCAAAAACAATCTGAAAAAGACTACGACGCATACTTGGATTGGTTGGATGATAACCAAGTTTTAGGTGCAATTGGAGCATTTATAGCTATTTTTGGCAGTGTATTTTTAGTCGGATTAGTTATCTATGTTGCTTTAGGTGCGTGGGGCTTTATTAGTATTTGATTGAGATAGTAGGGAGAGCAGAGGGTGCAGGGGTGCAGGGGTGCGGAGGAGAAAAACTTGTTACTTGTTACCTGTTACCCTATTCAGAGTTATTACCAATTTATAGCAATAGAATAAATAAAAGAGAGATATGACATTAACTACATCTACACGGGAAGAAACTCAAATTAGAGAAATCAAAGAAGTGGCGATCATGATCGCTATAGAAAATTTAGATCCAAGAAGAATTACCGAAGAATTTATCAAAGTTAATCAGATTATTAATTCCAATGCTCGACTAACCCAAGCTCCTCACATACATCACGATCTCGCCCAATTAGCTTTTGATAATGGAGTAACGATTATTGCCAGACAAAATGGCATGGCATTTATCGAAAAAATCGACGAGCGATCGCACCCACTACAAATAACCACAGTAGCCACCCAATGTATTGCCAAGCTGAGTAATATAAATTGTCAGGGATTAAAAATAGAAGCCAAAAGATTAATACCCGTACCTAACCAAAATGCCCCTCGTAGTTATCTAACTGAGTTTCTTGTAGCTTCTGGTGCATGGCAAAATTACGGTCAAGCCCCCGTAAAAACAGGAATCAATTTCCTCTACGATCTAGGTCGCTGTAAACTAAATATGGCAATTAGCGAAGCCACAATCAAACAGGAAAACAAAAACCAAACTTGGCAAAAAGACAGTGGCGGACTATTGTTTTCTGGTACTTTCACCTATCCTGCTTTTGAAGGAGATAAATTGACTCAAGCTAAACAGGCGATCGCCAATTCTCAGTCAGATTGGCAAGAATATAACCAAATTATCGACCGCGTTTTTCTCAACAGAGAAGATAGCTTGTTGCAGAAAATAATGTTTCATTGAACATTAAACATTGAACAACAAATACTGATAAATGGTAAATGATAAATGATTTTTACCTCAAACCCAATGCGATTGCCGAGCCATTATTTAACCAATGGTATGCTTGGTCGTATTTAATCCCACCAGCAACAGCCGCTAGGTATGTAGCCAATTCGCACTTGAAGATTATGGAATCTTTTGTGGCTACACCTCAAGTTCATGCTGATGCGCTCAAAAATCCTGAAATGATTGGCGCACCTTTTATTAATCATTCTCCTAGTCGAGTTTGGGAAATAGAGGCTTTATTAGAGAAGACGAGGATAAAGCAAAAGTATTTGCTGGATTTAGATAAAGCAATTGCCAGCTTGGATTTTTTGCTCAAGGATATAGAAATGGGTGCATCTCTAGAGCCTTTATATAACCGCGTGCCAGAGATCTTGAAGGGGTATGTAGAATTAGTCTACGATCGCCATAATAATGCGGGAATTCGTTTTATTGAAGGCTTATTGTATCGTAGTCCGCTATACGATCCGAGTTATCAGTCAGTATATTTATATCTAGATAATCCCGACAGTCGCTCTTTTGTTCTCAGTACTCCTCGTTTACCTAGCCAGGGTAGTTTGCAGATCGATTTACCATTTTGCGATCGCCGATGGGATAGTTTATTTAAAATGCGCTCGCATCCTCAAGATTTAAGGCAGATTAAACAACAATTAGAAATTAATCCAGCAGATGCAGAGGTGTTTGCATCTTTCTTTACCAGTCAAGCACCTACTAAAAAAGAGCCATACCAAGGTGATGATGTCAGAATACGCTACTTCGGTCATGCTTGTGTCTTGATCGAAACCAAAAACACCAGTATTCTTTGCGATCCTTTGATTGCTTATCCCAACCCTGAAGGAATTCCTCGCTATAGTTACGATGATTTACCAGATTCGATTGACTATGCCCTAATTACCCACAATCATCAAGACCATGTGATGTTTGAAACCTTGCTACAAATACGTCATAAGGTTAAGCATCTAGTTATTCCTAAAAGTAATCGCGGTTCGTTAATCGATCCGTCTCTTAAGTTGATTTTGCAACAAATTGGCTTTACTAACGTGCTGGAATTGGACGAATTAGAATCAATATCCTTAAGCGATGGAGAAATAATCAGCATCCCCGTATTAGGAGAACATGGAGATCTCAATATTAGTACTAAGAATGCTTATCTGATTCAACTCCAGGGCAAATCCATACTTTGTGCAGCCGACTCCAACAATATCGAACCAGAGTTATACAGACATCTTCATAACTGCTTTGGAGATCTGGATATCATGTTTATTGGTATGGAATGCGACGGCGCACCTTTTACTTGGGCTTATGGTGCGTTATTAGAAGGTTATATTCCCCGTAAAATTGCCGCCACCAGACGCTTAGATGGTTCGGATAGTCAAAAAGCGATCGCTCTAGTCAAGCAGTTCAATCCCCAACAGGTTTATGTCTATGCTATGGGACAAGAGCCTTGGCTGACTTATATTACTTCTATTCAATATACCCCCGATTCTAAACCCATTGTCGAATCTGACTACTTGGTAGAATTTTGCCAACAGCATAACATTGTTAGCGAAAGGTTGTATGGACGGAAGGAGATTTTTTTAACGAAGGCAGCCCTAAAGGACATTGTGCCCTTGTGGTATACCGCTTCGCATAAGGGCAGAGGGCGCAAAGGCGATCGGGTTCGCCTCATGCAGGCAGAAGGCTTTTTGAAGGCAGAAATCGTAGGGGCAAACGGCTGTTCGCCCATGCAGAGGGAAAATGTAGATAGAAAGATTGAAATGGAGAAGTTTGTTAAGTATTTGCGGGGTTTGGACATCAAGGTATCCTTGGATGGTAGCGAATTGGCTATTGATGCCCCTAAAGGAGCTTTGAATAAAGATTTGATTGGGGAGTTGAAGAAAAGAAAACTCGATTTGATTGAGTTTTTGCGATAGTAGTATAACAGTTAGGGCAGTTAGGGCAGTTAGGGCAGTTAGGGCAGTTAGAACAGTTAGAACAGTTAGGGCAGTTAGGTAGTAAATTAAATAAGAAAATATTGTCTTTGAGCTACGATGTAGTTATCATACTGATTTTACTGTTGAAAAGCCATAGGGAATAAGCGATCGCTCATGATTCAATTAGTTAGGCAAAGTCTTAATTTTGAAGAATTTAATCTCAGCTATGGGGATGATAATCGCTATGAATTAATTGATGGAGAATTAGTTGAGATGGAACCTACTGGACTGCACGAGCAAGTTACTGCTTTTGTAGGGCGAAAATTAAATGTAGAGATCGACCGACTCAATCTCAATTGGTTTATTCCTCATCGTTGTTTGATTAAATTATTGGGAACAGAAACTGCATTTCGTCCCGATTTAATATTATTAGATCGCACGGAGCTAATTAATGAACCTTTATGGCAACAAGAACCGATAATTACTCTCGGTAGTTCGATTAAATTAGTTGTCGAGGTGGTTAGCACCAATTGGCAAAATGACTATGCTAGAAAATTTGAAGATTACGCTATTTTGGGGATTCCAGAATATTGGATTGTAGATTATTTGGGTATTGGCGGTAGAGAATATCTAGGCAAACCCAAAAAGCCGACTATAACTATCTGTACTTTAGATAACGATGAATATCAAAGGCAATTATTTCAAGACCCAGATATTTTAGTTTCTACTGTGTTTCCCGAATTACAGCTTACTGCTGCTGAAGTCTTTTCCTCTTTTTAAGTCTGAAGTAATGAGTAAAGAAAAAGCGATCGCCCTTCGAGTAAAATGCGATCGCCTACAAATTCTTAATATGGTTAAATACTAAAAATAGTTTCCTCAAATCCTTCATGCGTCGAGATTCGATATTTTATAAAATATTTCAGCAATATCCCGCTTTATTGTTTGAACTCTTAGCAAATTCTCCAGAAAACGCCTCGCAATACAGGTTTGATTCCGTATCCATTAAAGAGCCAAGGTTTGAGATCGATGGGGTGTTTTTACCACCAGAGAATGAGAATGCAGGAACAGTTTATTTCTGTGAAGTGCAATTTTAAAAAGATGAAAGGCTGTATGAGAGAGTATTCGCCGAATCTTTTTTGTATTTTTACCGTAATCGCGACAGATTTAGCAATTGGCAAGTAGTAATAATTTATCCTAGTCGTAATACCGAACAAGGTGATACTACTCCTTACAATAATTTACTCAACAGCGATCGAGTAAATAGAATTTATTTGAATGAATTAGGCAATATTAGAGAATTACCTCTAGAAGTAGCAGTTATGCTGTTAACTACGGTGAATGAGGAGCAAGCAGCAACTGAAGCAAGGTATTTACTACAAAGAACTCAAAGAGAAGTACCCGAATCATCGACTCAAGGCATAATAGAACTAATTACAACAATCATAGCTTATAGGTTCGAGCAACTAAGTAGAACAGAGGTAGAAACAATGTTAGGAATTACGTTTGAGGAAACCCGATTTTATCAGGATATCAAGCGAGAAGGAATAGAGGAAGGTAGAGCAGAAGGAAAACGATCGCTCATTCTCCGCCAACTAACCCGCAAGATAGGAGAATTACCAACTGAGGTGCGATCGCAAGTGGAAAACCTCTCAATTGAACAACTGGAAAATCTCTGTGAAGCACTACTCGACTTTGACGGTATTGTAGATTTGGAGACGTGGCTAGGTAATAAGTAACAAAGCGATCAATATCAATATGTGGATTTGTTGAATTGGGAAATAAATATTGCAGGATCTGATTGTTCGATTAAAAAAGTTAGATATTAAATTGTCTTTAGATAAAGATGAATTGGTTATTGATGCGCCTAAAGGGGTGTTGACAGGAGAATTAGTTAAGCAGTTAAAGGAATATAAACCAGAGATAATTGCTTATCTAAAAGATCGCGGGCGCAGTCCTACAATGACGATCGCAAAATTAAAAGCCAAAGCGGTTGAAGCAGCGAGAAATTTACCAAACAAGATTGTTTATCAAGAAAAAGAGACGAGCGATCGCATTATTTTATTGACTGGCGTAACGGGATTTCTCGGTACTTTTATTCTCAGGGAATTATTAGAGCAAACTAAAGCCGAAATTTATTGTTTGACTAGGGCAAAAGATACCAATTCGGCTCTAACTAGAATTAAAGAAAATTTACGGTTTTATTTATTAGATAAGGGAATAGATTTTAATCGCATTAAGCCTTTAGTGGGAGATTTAAGTAAGCCAAATCTAGGTTTAACTCCTGAAGCTCATGCACATTTGGCACAAAACATTAACACCATCTATCACAATGGGGCATTAGTCCATCATGCCACCCCATACCATATATTAGAACCTACCAATGTACTGGGAACATTATCCATCTTAAAATTAGCCTGCTTGGAAAAAATAAAACCAGTCCACTTCATATCTACTATTAGCGTTTTTAACTTTGATCGCACGTCTAATAGCCTCAAAGTAAAAGAATCATACAGCATCGAAAAATACCATGCACCATTGGGAGGATACGCCCAGAGTAAATGGGTAGCCGAAAGATTGGTGAAAATAGCGAGCGATCGCGGATTACCCACCACCATACATCGTATTGGTCCTGTATCTGGAAGTAGCAAGACGGGAGTATTCAATCAAAGTGACTTTTTATATCGCTTGATTTTAGGTTATGCCAAACTAGGAAGCGCTCCATCAGGAGAGATGTTATTAGATATTTTACCCGTAGATTTTGTCAGTCAAGCAATTGTCTGTATATCCCAACAGCCAGCAGCTTGGGGTAAAGCCTTTCATCTAATTCACGAACACCCTGCATCATCCAAGTTATTATTTGATCGCTTGAATGCAGCAGGATATCAGATTGATCGCGTTGAATATCAAAAATGGTATGAACGATTAATAACTATTGCTAACAATTCCCAAGACCATATATTATATCCTTTAGTATCTTTGTTTTCTGCCAGCAATTCTGGCGAAGCTCAAAATAAATCCTTCAATCTCAAATTTGATTGTCAAAACGTCGTAGACGGTTTGGCAGAGTTTAACTATGTTTGTCCTGCTATTGATAAAGAATTAATTGATACTTATATTAATCATTTGCAAGAACAAAACTTACTGGATTGAAGGCAGAGGAAGTGGAGGGAGCAGAGGTGCAGAGGGGGTAAAAGTTATTTGCTACTTATTACCTGCTACTCATTTATAGAAAACCTAAAACCTCGCAGTTTTTTTAGGCTATTAGCTGAGAGCTAATAGCTAAATAATAGCAAACTATAACAAAAATAATCCATATTAAGCGTTTTATTGTTAAAGCTTATGACAGTTTGTATTGAAAAATCCATTCATAATTTGTCGAACAAGAGTCAAGTCGTTCGTAGTTTGGTAGTTATCGATCCGCAGGTAGAGAACTGGGATGTATTGATAGCTGGTGTAAATCCTCACAGTGTGGTTATTCTGTTAGATCCCAGACAGAGTAGTATTGTGCAAATAGATCGATTAATCAAACAATATCCCAATGCTACTAGCCTGCATTTAGTATCTCACGGTACGCCTGGAAGTCTTAATTTAGGTGAAACTAATCTCAATCGAGAAAGCTTGGGTAGATATAAAGAAATATTAAGCTCTTGGCCTAATTATTTGCAAGAAACTTCCTTGTATATTTATGGCTGCCGAGTAGCTGCAGGAAGACAAGGAGAAGATTTCTTACAGCAACTCCATAATTTAACTCAAGCCAAAATTGCTGCCTCTACAAAAGTTGTTGGTAACGATAATGATGTAAGAAACTGGCAATTTAATTACTTCATAGGAGATATCGAACCAGAACTAGCCTTTACTCCAGAAACCCTAACCAGATATTCAGGAACTTTCGATCCTGTGGTTAGCTTTTCCACTTCTCCCGACAATCTTGTGGAAACTGAAGGGACATTATTTACCTTTACTTTTGAACTCAGCGAACCCCCACCAGCAGGAGGTGTGGTAGTTACTATTGACGGTAATGTTCCCGAATCATTGAGTCAGTTAGACTTGTTTGCCATTCAAGTAGAAGGGGGCAATACTCTAGAAGGAGATTTTGATTTCTCTGGCTTTAGTATCAATATTACCGAGCAAACTGCTACAGTAAGCGCACCTGTATTTCTTGACGATGATAGTACCGATGCGATTGTTAATGATAACGATCCTTTAACCCCCGATGATTTTACAGTTACTTACTCTCTTCAAGCTGGAAACGGTTATGAAATAAATCCAGACCAAAACTCGGGTACGGTTAGCTTCTTTGATACTCTCGAAGATGTACCTCCATCCAACGGTGGAGGAGGGAATGAGGATGGAGAAGTAACGGTATATCGATTTTTTGAGCCCAATATCGGTTCTCACCTCTACACATCTTCAGAAGTGGAAAGAGATTCTGTCCGAGACAACTTGACCAACTATGTTTTTGAAGGTCCATCGTACAAAGCTCTAGATCCTTTAACTGGTGAAGAACAAGGCGAGAACAGTAATATTGTCAATGCTTATCGCTTCTTTAATCCCACTACAGGAGCGCACTTGTATACAACTTCAGAAGTAGAAAGAGATTCTATTATTGAGAATCTGGATGAATTTGTTTTTGAAGGAGAGCAATTCGCTGTCTACAATACAGACATTGGCGAGGAAACAATTCCCGTACATCGTTTCTTCGATCCCAATCTAGGAGTCCATTTCTACACACCTTCAGAGGTGGAAAGACAAAATGTAGAAGACAATTTACCCAACTATGATTATGAGGGAATTGCTTATTATGCGATCGATTTAGATGCGTAGATAGAAGTCAGGAGTACCACAAGGGCATAACATCAGGAGTCAGGAGTCATACTAAATCCGATTTGGAAACTATCTATAAAAGTGAGGTGAAGGCAGAGGGCAGTCCTAAAGGATACCCCCATTCGAGGGCGACCGAAAGTAAGGCGCATAGTTCCCCCATTCGAGGACGACGCGAAGCTAGTTCCAAAGTGATATCGCTTCGCATATGCCTTTGGTGTAAGCCTCTTCGCATAAAGGCAGAGGGCAGAAGGTTTTGAGGTTAATTTTGATTCTTGGTTTGAAAGTATACTTTGACGGGAGGAAATGCGTAATTGCTAAAAAGCATATTCCACTCCCGTGTTGGTAATCGGATTTAGTATCAGAAGTATTGATTCCTCTGCTTACCTTTCGTTATGTAGGGTTTACTGAATAAGTTGAAGCTTAATATTTACAAGCTTTTGAAGCATTATTAAAATCTCGAAGTGCAAGGTTTTTAAGTTGATCTAGGAAATGTTCTTGCACATAACAAGATATATGAGCCGATCTTTCAAAAGCTATATTCGCGACGCGAAGCTAGTCCTTTAGGGACGCAAACTAATTTGTTTGTTAGGAGTTAATTATGACGATCAATTCACTAGCCTCTCGCCAACGGAGTTTTTTAGTCAGGGTGAATCCGCTAGCGAAGATTGTCGTTAGTTTGGTGTTTACCAGTATTGCCTTTGCTTTACAAGAGATTCAAACCGCAGGCTTAGTTGCAGGTGTTTTTCTCTGCCTCATGCTTTGGGAAGTTAAACTAACTCTCCGATTAATTATAATCGCGATCGCTCTTCTGATGAGTTTTACTTTAATTGCAGTTGGCTTATCCCAAGGAGATTGGAACTTTGCGATCGCTAACACCCTTCGTCTTTTAGCTATTACCTTACCAACACCGTTACTTTCTGCAACCACGCCTCCCGCCTCTTTAGTGCGTGCTTTACAAACATTGCGCCTTCCCAGTTTTTTAGTTTTAAGTGTGATGCTAACTTGGCGTTTTTTACCGTTAATACAGCGAGAAGCCTCCCGCATTATTGAAGCCAATCAGTTGCGAGGAATCGATCTAAGTCGTCAGCCTCGCTATGTGGTTTCAGGATTATTTATTCCTTTAATTTTTCGGATTGTTTCTTATGCCGATGAAGTCGCGATTGGGCTGGAAACTCGTGGTTACGATCCCGACTCGCCTCGCAGTATGAGTCAACCCTTAACTTGGTCTTTTCCCGATACTCTATTTATTCTAGGCTGTCTCGGATTGTTGTTAGGAATTTTATATGTCTAACCCACTTTTAACAA
>JBCDCO010000118.1:0-16493 GCA_039181635.1 Cyanobacteria bacterium P01_G01_bin.19
AACGGGTGTTAAACTCACTAAAGCCGAAATGAAAGAGATAGAAAGTCAAATTCACCGTTTACCTGAATTAGGCAAATGGTTTGTTGATATTCATCATAATTAGTTTTGATTTTTGGAATGATTATTTCTTTGTAACTCCCTAACCAAAGACCAGAATCCTGGTTGTTTACGATCAAGAGTATCAATTAATTACATAATCATCTGATTTAACTTGCCGCTGCGATAGCCTTCTAAGTCAAGGGTGACGTACATAAAACCCAGATCTTTAAATGCTTTGACCAACTGAGGTAGATCTACCTCTTGCACAAAAGTGCTGATGTCTTCGGCAGGTAGCTCAATCTTGGCAGTGTCTTCAATCGAACGCACTCGCAAATTTTGATAACCCAATTTACGTAAATAGATTTCTGCTCTGCCTACTCTTTGCAGCTTAGTCACGGTAATAGCCTCGCCGTAAGGGAAACGAGAGCTGAGACAGGGTTGAGCGGGTTTGTCCCACCAAGCTAGCCCCAAGCTGCGGGAAATCTCTCTAACTTCTGCTTTGCTCGCGCCGATTTCGGCTAAAGGCGATCGCGCACCTCTTTCTTTAGCGGCTTGAATACCTGGGCGATAATCTTGCAAGTCATCGGCGTTGACTCCATCGACTACATAGCCATAGCCTCGCTCGATTGCCAAAGGCTTTAAAGTATCGTGGAGTTCGCTTTTGCAGAAATAACAGCGGTTGACGGGATTAGAAGTATAGTTAGGGTTCTCCATTTCATGAGTTTCTACCAACTCGTGCTCGATGCCAATTTGTGCGGCTTGGGTTTGAGCATCGATCAATTCTTCTGGCAGTAGCGAAGGCGATACAGCCGTAATTGCCAAAGCGCGATCGCCCAATACATCATAAGCTACCTTGGCGACTAAAGTACTATCGACCCCCCCAGAATAGGCAATTAAAGCCCGTTCCATACCCTGAAATAAATCTCGTAACTGTTCTAACTTGCGATCGCTCATTACCAAATCATCAACCAATACTTTTTGAGAATTATGTATATGGTATCGAAATTTGGCTTTTCAGTAATTATTGATACTGCGGTATCCGCAGCGTAAAGCAGCTACCCTTGTCTAATTCGGAAGTTACGGTAATGTCTCCGCCATGAAGCTGGGCTAGTTTGCGAGAGAGAGCTAAACCCAAGCCAGTGCTTTCTTGATGGCTGGTAATTTGAGGAAAAGGCTTAAAGAGCTTGTGGATATTTTGCTTTGATATCCCCGTACCCGTATCGATTACGGCAAAATAAAGCAATCCCTCTGCCAAAGTAACTTTCAAAGTTATCGAGCCACTATCGGTAAATTTAGTCGCGTTACTGAGTAAATTAATCAAAATCTGCTTGAGACGCAGTGAGTCTGCAATGCAAAAGTCGATCGCAGGATCTAGCTTTAAAAACAAATCTAATCCTTTTGCTTTGGCTTTTTCGGCGACAATAAATACTGCGGCTTGACAGATATCACCAACAGCCAGTCTTTCTAAGTCTAAACTTTGTTTATTGGCTTCAATTTTGACTATATCTAAATAGTTTTTGACTAAGGCTAAAAGATGCTCGCCAGAACTGAGGATGCCGCTAACATACTGCATCTGTTTGGGATTTAAAGCTCCATAGTATTGTTCTTTCAACATGCGAGCAAAACCGACAATCGAAGAAATCGGGCTGCGTAGTTCGTGGTTGAGGTGAGAAATATTTTGCTTTTTAGTCTGTTGCTGTTCGAGCCAATCTTGTTTTTCCTGCTCTAGCTGCTGAATTATTTCAGCTTGCTGCCCGATTAAATCTTCTTGCTTGCTAGAGATTGTTTGCTTGCTAACAAAATCAAATGAAGTTTCTTGCAACACCTCTGGCAAGCTCTGGATGTTATTTCTAACTACATATCCACTAACACCCAATTTAACTAGCTTGACTGCCTGTTCGTCTCCCAATGTTTCTGTAATTAAAATCAATGGAATATCGGCGTACAAATGGCACCACCATTGAATTTTTTTCTTCAGAATCGCAATGTCACGAGAATTATTGATTGCGTGGTTATCATACAGGACAGCATTATATTTTTTGGCTGGCTTATCTGCTACAGAATGGTCGATTGAGGCAAAGTCGTAACTAAATTTTGTTTCAGCTGCATTTAAAACATTAACGATCGCTTGATAATGACTCGGACTATCTGTGACGATGAGGAGATTCACGTTGCTGAGTGCAGTTGTTTTTGATGGTAACTGTAAAATCGACCCAGAACTATCAGACATACTGTTTAGATCGTGCCCATGGCAATCGAAAAAATTAAATTAGGCGGTTTAACAATTTTATAATATGTATTGGTTTAATAACTATTAGTCTTAACCTTATATAAACTTTTACTTCATCTCTCTAAATAATAAATTAAAAAACAATTTAAAGAACTTTATCGGCAGGCTCGATCTGACGCTCTCAGAATCCCAGCCAGCCACTAAAACATAGCCTCAAAATTCTTTCTGAGCAAAAATCATCATAGAAATAATTAGCAGCAATGCCGTATATAGTATTCCATATAGAGCATGGCTTAGTAGTTCTCCAGAAGTTGGCAACAAGCCATATACAGCTTCATTTTTGAGATCTAATCTCGAAAGATTGGGTAAAACTAAGTATAAACTAGTAGTCAAACTTTCAATACTGGCATTTTTACTTAACTTGCCTAATTCTACTAAGTCTTCGCTAAAATGTCCCATCAAGTAGACCCCAAAACTGAGTAAGGTCGCCAAGATCGAACTGGTAAATACGCCAAACAAAATCGCTACTGCCACAATCAGAGACAACTCTAGTAGGAGATAGCCTGCGGCGATCGCTAATGCGCCTAAAGGATAAGCAATTTGAGAATAACTCAGCATAGCCAGATAAATACCCATCATAATTAGAACCGTAACACCAAGTACCGCCGTAAGTCCCAAATGCTTACCGAGAATAAGTTCTGCGCGGCTGATGGGTTTGGGAATTAGCATCAACAAAGTGCGTTTCTCAATTTCTTTATTGATCAAAGCCGTGCCGACAAAAATTGCGACGATAACGCTCAAAATTGCGATCGCGCCAATGCCAAAATCTAACAGAATTTTTTCGTGAGTACCTGCTGCAATTTCGGGAATAATTCTTTGAGCGAGGACGAGCAACAAAGTAAAAAAACCAATAAAGTAGAGAATGCGATCTCGAATTACTTCTTGAAAGCCATTGTTGGCAATGGTAAATACTCTAATTAAGTTCATTAGTTGGAAAACTATACAATGTTTAAGCGTTTACACTGTTATATTTCCCAAATCTAGTTGAAAAACTAACATTAGCTTGAAGATCGATCCGCAATCTCAACAGGATAGACTTTATTTTTCTGCCGATTTTAGATTGTCTCTGTTTTTGTACTCTTGATAAAATATCCCCAATAAACCACCTAAAGTACCCAATCCGCGAGAGATATATACCAGAGAATTAACCACCGCTGCCTTTTCTATTAGTAATGAGGGAATAAGTCTTACCAAGCCAATGCCGATCAGGGCAAATCCCTTAATCGTTCTGGTCAACTGAACTGCAAAAGAAGGGTATAACTCTTTTTCTACAGAGCTGTAGCTGCTCGATACTCGATAGCAGCGAAACAAAATCCACTTAAGCTTAGTTCTGTACGAAGGAATGTTATCGTAAACAACGGCATCATCTGCCCAAATAATTGTGTGTCCTGCCTTGTGAAGATTTAAGAATAAAAAACAGTCCGAGCCACCCAACATGGCAAAGCGATCGTCAAAAACTGGATCTAGATTTTTCAAGATTTCTGTTCTTACTAGAACATTGTTAGTATAAGCCACTGGTCTATTGTGACCAGTATCGTAGCGAGGTTGTTCAAAAAACTTTCCTTTAACGATCCAATCAGGTACTCCAGAATTCTCAAATCGAGGTATTATTGGCCCTGTAACTATCCCAGAATTGTATTCGCGCTGCACGATAAGCAGTTCCTCTAACCATGATGGTTCGGGTACTTCATCATCGTCGAGAATAGCAACAAAATCTGAGTTGGGAGACACCATAGCAATAGTTTTGTTTCTGGCATAGGTGATACCCCTTCTAGTTTCGACACCTGTTTTTAAATCCCATTGAAACTGAGATTTGTATTCTGCACAAATCTTTTCTGCCACTTCTTCAACGTCATTATCGACCAGTATAACTTCGATTTCAGGTCGCTCTATTTTCTTAAATGTTAGTTCGTTAAGACCTTCTAGTAACAGCCTAAGCCTGTTTGGTCTTTTATAAGTTGCAACGCATACCGAAATCAACATACTCTTAGAATATTGTTCTGTCTGAAATTTTGAATAATATACTATTTATCTAACTAATCTGGTCTTACTCTTTACAAGAGCAACTTTTTGGCTGTTTGCTTAGTTTAATACATAACTTGAGTATGTTTACCATAATAAAGTAAAAAATCTGGGATTGATTTGATGTATAAAGCCATGTCAATGCGGATACATAACTAGGATTTTACCTAAAAAACAGATAGCAATAAATATTATTTTAAAAGCCAGGTTTGTGATAATTTTACTTTTGATAATCGATTGAAAAATATATTTATCTTGTTCGCTGAAGCAATATTATTATTAAGTTTATCCGACCAATATTTTTGATGGCAATAAACTGCACAGAATTATGGCTATTCGATATTATTCTGCATAAGTCTTAGAATTAATGAATCTCAAAAGTCTCAAGCTTAAATTCTCTCAGATTACTAAGAAGTCTATTTTTAAAGACACTTCTTGGATATTGATTGCTAGGTTAATTAACGTTGTAATTCAAGCTGCTTATTTTATTATTTTGGCTCGAACATTGGGGGCAGAAAACTATGGCTCTTTTGTGGGAATTTCAGCTTTAGCATCGCTGCTATCACCTTTTGTTCCTCTAGGTAGCGATGATATTTTAGTCAAGCGAGTATCGGTAGATCGAGCGGTATTTCCAACCTACTGGGGAAATGCGCTGCTTATCTTACTAGTTAATAGCACAGCGATCTCTATTTTTTTGCTGCTAATTTCTCGATTTATTTTCCCCGAAAACATTCCCTTGTTTTCTATTGGATTTATTTTATTTGGCGATTTGCTCTGCCTTAATTTACAAGATACGAGCAATAAGGCGATGAGATCGGTTGGCTTGATGCAAAAGGCGGCTCAACTTATAGTTTTGAGTACTTTAGGTAAACTACTGGCTATTCTCGGAATCATCACTTTCTTAAATGGTGCTGATTTATCTGCGGAGGTAAATATTGAAACTTGGTCGATATTTTACTTTTTAAGTTCTTTTATCATTAGCTTATTTGCCATCTTGACTATTAATAAAATGGTAGGCAAGCCCCAGCTAATGCTATCGAGAATAAAATCGGATATTCGGCAAGGAATCTATTTTTCCTTAGGCATGTCAGCCAACAATATCAATAATAATATCGATAAAACCATGTTGGTTAGTATGGCAACTTTAGATGCAACTGGCGTATATGGTTCGGCGTATCGCTTTATCAACATTGGCGATGTGCCGATGCTCTCGATGTTTAATGCTACCTATCCGAGATTTTTTCAATATGGCTCGGAAGGATGGGACAAGTGTTTGAACTTTGCCAAAAAACTTTTGCCAGTTGTTTTTGGTTATGGGGTTATTGGCTTTATCGGATTTCAGGTTTTTGCCCCTGTCGTTCCTAAAGTTTTGGGGGCAGAGTACGAGAATGTTATTCCTACTCTGCGCTGGCTAGCTCCGTTGCCTCTAATTAGTGGACTGCAGCTGTTGATTTCTAATACTTTAACTGGTTTAGGTCATCAAAAAGCCCGCAGCATTATCCAGACGATTTCTGCAGGAGCAAATGTATTGCTTAATCTTTGGTTGATTCCTTTGTATGGTTTGTACGGTGCAATTTGGGCAACTTTGGCTTCTGACACAGCAAGAGTAATTTGTTTGACTGTCGCCCTGTTTCATTTATACGGCTTGAGCAAGCAAAAAACAAACAATAGTCGTTCCAATTAATTTCCGTCTGATTTCAATTTATTCGTTCGAGGGACTGGGGAATGAAGAATAGTACATAATTTCGCATGGTTTCTATTTGGAATGACTAAAATAAGAACTGGCGTTGCCGATTTTCTAAAACCAGCAACGCCAGAGCAACGTTTATTAACGTTTATTAAAAGTGACTGCAAGCAACTGTTAAGAAACTTGCCGTTAAATTAGACAGCAGGAATTAGTAAGCCCAACCCTGCATAGAGGCTGTTTAGTTGAGACATGTATTCTCGATCCAATTGACTAGCAACACCATCCCAGCTAAACTTGCTTTCTACTCTCTTTCTGGCATTTTTGCCTAACTGCTCTTGCCATTCTGGGTTATCTAGGATGGAATCGATCGCTCTTGCAAAACCATCCTCATCCTGGGGCGTAACCAAAAGCCCTGTTTTATTATCTGCTACAGAAAATTTCAGCCCGCCAACTCTAGAGGCAACTACTGGAGTGCGAGAAGCCATTGCTTCGATAGCTACTAAACCAAACGGTTCGTAGTGGCTGGGAACGACGCAGATGTCTGCTGCGGCATAGTAATAAGCCAGATCTTCGTGACGCACTTTGCCAGGGAATACGGTGATATCTTCAATACCTAATTCTTTGACAATATCGCTGATGCGTTCTTTCTCGATGCCGTCCTTTTCTCCAGGAGTATAGCCGCCGACGATTGCCAGCTTGAGGTTTTCATGTCTTCTCACTCCTGGTTTGGCGATCGCTCTGACTAGGGTTTCGATACCTTTGCGCTTATCGAAACGTCCGACATACATAACCAGCTTCTCTTCTGGCTTGATGCCAATTTTTTCTCTGCCTTCGGCTTTATCGATGCTGCCAAAGCAGTCGATATTTGTACCGCAGGGGATAACCATAATGTTACCCTTCTTCGATACTAGCGATCGCATGTGTTCCTGCTCTTGAGGAGAGGTAGCAATAATTGCATCTGCGGTTTCCAAGCACTGTCTCTCTACGCGCAGACGGGTTCTAGCTATTAAAGGAATAGCGTTAATTGCGGAGTACTTGACTGCACCCAGGGAGTGATATGTATGCAAATGCTGTATCGTTTGAACCTTTTTTAGTTCCATACCAACCCAGGCAGAAAGCCAGTAGTTTGTATGAACGATGGGATAAATTGTCTGCTGTTTAGCCTGAAAATCTAGAAACTCTCGCAGAAATTCTGGTAAATAGTTGAAAATCTTTTGCCGAGGAATAAACTTTTGCGGTCCTGCTGTCAAACGGATAGTGCGGCAATTGGAACTGTGCTGGACGATTTCTGACTGTTTAGCACTGCTGCGACGAGTAAACATGTCTACCTGCCAGCCGAGACGAGCTAGTGCCTCTCCGACTTCTTTGACATACACATTCTGACCACCTGCTTCTTCTTGTCCAATATCTATAGCAGGATCTCCATGAACGGAGATAAGGGCAATCTTTCCTCTACTTTTCGATAACATGACTGGTGGATTAATTCTTATTAATTAAACTATATGGTTTACAAGTTAAAACCATTGTATAAAATGTGCTTTTGTAGCAACATCTTTCTTAAGTTATAAATCTATGGTCAAGGCTTATTGGGGTATTTTAATGTTTGCTTAAGATTTGCAAAGCAGTAAAAAAATGCTCATAGTTGACATATCTCTATTATAGCAATACAAATAATAAATACTAAATAATAAAGAAAGGTTGTTAAATAGAATGCCTTTGAAGTCTTATATGAGTCTGTTTACGTCAATTACTGTGCTGCTCGATCTTAAAAATCACCTTTTGAAACCAAAGTTTGTATCACATTTTACCAGTAGAACCAAAGCCTTTCGTGCCACGAACACTGTCTTCTAATTCTGTTACTACTGTTATGTTGACTCTAACAATTGGCGCAATTACCATTTGAGCAATTTTCATCTTAGGCATCACTTTGAAGCTGCTTTGTCCATGATTGATTAAAATTATGCCAATTTCTCCACGGTATCCTGCATCGATTGTTCCAGGAGAATTGAGAACGGTAATGGAGTGTTTGAGTGCTAAACCACTACGGGGACGTATTTGAGCTTCTGTGTTGGGCGGTAAAGCTATCGCAATACCTGTTTTAATTAATTTAGTCTCTCCTGGAGCTATTTCTGTTGTATCCAATGCAAAGAGATCGAGTCCCGCATCAAGAGGATTGGCATAATTGGGTATAGTGGCTTGAGGATGTAGCTTTACGACTTCGAGATTCACTTGCAAAAATAAATTAAGAAAGAATTAATTAGCTGAATTTAAATTGTCAAAAGCCTTGGGATATATTTCTTGCTCTAAAATAACGCGATCGCCAGATAAAATTGTTAGAGTAGAAGGAGTTTGCCTGATAACATTTCGCTGAGAGATTGCTGAAGACAAAATGTAAACATCATTTCTGTTTTGCCAGGTTGTCTGACAGGTGCCATCACGACAGGTAAGCTTACCCCCTGTAAGATAAGTACACTGGCAATTTTTGTCGCAGCCATAGTAACTAAGATTTCCCGTTCCATTTCTACCAGTCCACGATTGTTGATTTCCCACAGCCACAGTAATCTGTTCGTTACTCAATACTGTTGCTTCGACAGAATTTACCGACGCTAAAAATAGAACTATAAGGCAGATTAAAATTAGGCAACCTTTTCTGACAAAAATCATATTTTACTCATATAAAAACAACTCTTTCAAAATCTATTAAATTTTGCTTTTATTCAGGCAGCGTACTAAAAACTTTTCTTACCGACTGTTGAGCCTTAGATTCTAACAACTGCCAATCTATTTCTCCCACATCGTCAATCAATCTAGTGTCTATTTCTACAGGATAAGAAGTTTCATCTTCATGGCTAAATATATGTTGGATTGGCTCGTATTTAATAAAGCAAACCCGATAGCATAACTCCCAAACGTCAATCTCAACTTGGCGATCTTGGCGGCTCAAACAAAGATGATAACCAGGTATGGGAGAAGTTACTTCTCGATACTTTCCTTTCCAGCTAGAAGTATCTAGCTCTCGGCGAATATTATCAATTACTCTTAGTAGGGCTGGCTGCATTAATACTTGGGCTTGTTCCCAAGCTAAGGTATCTTTAAAAGTTGGTTTCATTTCTGCGGTTCTGCGGTGAAAAACACTAATAGCGGTAAAATCCAAGACTTTTATGCTGTAGAGCGTAGCCTAGCTAGATAATCTATTTTCAGAACTATCTAAATAGCTATCTTGAAAGTTCTAAGCTTCCTGCTAAAATACCACTTTTTGCTTCAGTTTCTCAGTGACAAATACTAGGGGTTGATATTTTGTAATCGTGCGCCGATTGAACTATTTGCTTGGAGTTAAATATTTAAAAGCTGTGGCTAAAATTTTCATGTCGATCGCAAATACTTGAGATGACCTCAAAATCATTAGATTCCATCGGCTCTAACATTTGGAAGTTGTCAGTGCTTAGGGGTTTAGCCTTTGCCTGGTTTCCCATTCCCACAATTATTTTATTTTATCAAAGTCATGGAGTCGGCTTAGAGCAGGCAGTACTGTTAAAGACTATTTTATCCCTGTCTATTTTGCTGCTGGAAGTTCCTTCGGGTTATATAGCCGATCGATTGGGACGTAAGTTCTGCTTGATAGTAGGCAGTTCCGTATGGCTCTGTGGCTGGCTGTTCTACTGTACGGGAAACTCCTTTTCTTGGTTTGCGATCGCCGAAATTCTGGCGGGAATCGCCGTTAGTTTAATCAGCGGCGCAGATACTGCGATCGCCTACGAAACCCTGCTACAGCTAAATAAGGCTGATGCCTATCGTAGCTTTGAGGGTAGATTGATTGCGATCGCGGGAATTACCGAAGCAGTTTGTGGTTTAATTGGTGCGGCGATCGCCGAAATAAATCTGGTCTATCCTTTTTACCTGCAAACAGTTTGCCTGGCATTATATCTAGCAATATCCTGCACCCTAATCGAGCCAAGATGTCAGGTGGAACAGGCAGATAGGCAGCATTTTCTCAGTTCGAAAGCAATTATCTTTGATGTATTTACCCAACACCCTAACTTGCTCTGGTTGATTTTGTTGAGCAGTATTTTTTCGACTGCTACCTTTCTAATCGTTTGGCTTTCCCAAGGTTACTTTCAGCTAATCGATTTACCCATTGCTGCTATGGGATGGACTTGGGCGATATTTCATCTCTTGATGAGTTTGGCTTCGGTTAATGCCCGTCGTTTGGAGAACAGATTGGGAACAAAAAAAGCTTTGTTGGTTCTGATTGTATTATTGAGTGTCGCCTATCTATTTTTGGGCAGCATCAATAGTCTTGGCGGTATATTTTTTATCGCTCTAATTTATCTTGTTCGAGGAGCGCGATCGCCTTTAACTTTAAATTTAATCAATCAAAGTGTCCCGTCTAGCATCAGAGCTACTGTACTCTCACTAAGCAGCTTTAGCTTTCACCTGGGCTTTGCGGTTTTTGCTCCCATAATCGGGGCAGTATCTAGTCGTTATTCTCTGTCATTGGGCTTATTTGTCAGCGGCTGTTGTTTTTTAATCGCAGGCTGCTGGTGTTGGTATCAATACCAGGTTAAATCCTAGCTTTTATACGTTTAGTGTGAATTAGCTTCGTTCTAGTCTAATGATTTTTCCTAAAGGATACCGCTTCGCATATAGCTCTTAGCTTTCAGCTCTTAGCTCTTAGCTTGCCCGTTCACCTGAACTTGTTCAGGTGCTTGCGGACAAGTGCATTCCGCACTTTTAAGAAAATCTAGAAATTCAAGATTTTCAGCTAGATAAGCAAGAAAATTCCATCTTTGAAGAACGTATTTAGAGGATTTTAGAATTTTTTAACTCACACCAGACGTTTTATATCAATTCTCTAAATTATCGCCATAAATAGGTAGCTTATTTCTCTTAGTCCCCTATTCCCTATTCCCTATTCCCCTATTTCTCTATTTCCCCAGCCTTGAAGTTATCTGTAGTCGTATTAAAAACCAGAAGTATGGACTACCAGGGCAATTTGCTGCCATCCCAAGAAAAGAATTCTCCGCTGTCTTTTTGCTCCAAATTTTCTATCACTTTAGATAAAAGACTAACCGTATGCTCTACAGGGAATAGTTTTCCTGGAGGTACATTTTTTTGAAACGGTGCAGATAACCGTGTATCGGTAGTACCTGGATGCAGCGCAACCACGATAGTTTTGGGACAGCGACGACTATATTCGATCGCCGTTGTCTTAAGAAACATGTTTAATGCCGATTTAGAAGCGCGGTAGCCATACCAACCCCCCAGACGATTGTCGCCAATACTGCCAACTTTGGCAGAAATGCTAGCGAATATGCTTTTTTGACTCTTTTTAAACAAAGGCATGAGATGCTTGGCTAGCAAAACCGCACCAATGCTATTTACCTGAAAAGAATAGATTAAGTTCTCAGCATCGATTTGCCTGAGGCTTTTTTCGGGAGTCAAATCTCCTTCGTGCAATACACCAACACAGTAGATAGCTAAGTGTAGCTCTTTAACTAAGCTTTGAATTTGTTTGATTCCCCCTTCTATCTGAGACTCTTGAATGATGTCTACCTGCAAACATTTTAGGCGATCGCCGTATCGTGACTGTAAATCAAATAACTCTCCAGCGGTTTCACGATTGCGATAGGTAGCAAAAACCCGCCCTATGTTTTCCTGCTGGAGTAAAGCTTTGACAAATCCCAAACCTATTCCTTGAGTTGCCCCGACGATTAAAGCATTGACCCGATCTATTTCTGCTAGCACTTAGTTTTTTCTGACTCTTGACCTTTAAGTCAATATAGCAAAAATAAAATCTACCTATTAACCTTTAACTTGTGGTGGGTCACGTTTATTAACTTTTGTAAAATCCAGCAATAAAAGCTATAATCGCCAAGTTTGCGACTTTAGACTAAAGATTAATGCAAAGATACTAGCAAGCATTATTTTTAATTTTATGAGGAAGTTGTTATAAAGCATGATTCCCTTGCAGCTAACCTTAAAAAACTTTCTGAGTTATCGAGACGCAACATTAAATTTTCGTGGATTACACACAGCCTGTATTTGTGGCGCCAATGGCGCAGGGAAATCTTCTCTTTTGGAGGCAATTACTTGGGTGATTTGGGGGAAAAGTCGGGTTGCCACAGAAGATGACATTATCAATGGTGGAGCCAAAAACGTTCGCGTTGATTTTGATTTTAGCTGTAATGGTCAAACTTACAGAGTTATTAGATCTCGGACAAGAGGTAGAAGCAGCTCGTTAGAGTTTCAGGTAGAAACCAAAGCAGAAAATTTTCGTTCGATTACGGCAAAAGGGTTGCGCGCTACTCAAGAAGAAATAGTTGCCTGTCTGAAGCTAGATTACGACACTTTTACCAATTCGGCTTACTTACGTCAGGGAAGAGCCGATGAGTTTATGTTACGCCGTCCGAGCGATCGCAAGCAAATTTTAGCCGATCTGTTGAAGCTGGAACGCTACGAAAAACTATCAGTAAAGGCAAAAGATACAGCAAAAGAATATAAGGGGAAAATCGAGCAGCTAAAGCAAAGTCTGGAGCCTATAACCGCTAAAATGGCTCAAAAAACTGAAATTGAAGCCGATTCGACTCGCATTACCCAAGACTTAAACAGGCTAAAGTCAATTCAGCGAAAAAGCCAAAGCGAATTGGAGCAGCTAAAAATAATTGATTTTCAGCGTCAGACTTGGGAAAAACAATTGGCAATGCAGCAAGCTCAGTATGAAAACTTGACCCGAGATTGCGATCGCATTACTAAAGATGTTGACTCTCTCAAAAATCAATTAGCTCAATTAAATAATACTATCGCACGAGAGCCCGAGATAGTCGGTGGATACAATCAATTTGTCGCTTGGCAAACCCAAGAAAAAGAGTTGTCGGGTAAGTTTTCGATTTATCAAGAAATTCAGCAGGAAAAACAACGGCTAGAAAAGCAGTTGTCACAAGAAAAGAACGAGTTGAATTTACAAATCAATCAGCTGCAAACTCGCTTAGAAAGTATCGAGCAGCAAGAGCAGGAAAATGCCAGAATAATTGCCAAAGCCAAAGATGTCGAACCAGCACTGGTTAAATTAAAAGCCAGTCGCCAAAAATTAGCAGAGCTAGATAAACTCCAGCAACATATATCGCCACTAAGTAAGCGTAAGAACGATCTGCTGACCCAGATAAATCGCGAAGAAGCAAAGCTGTTAGCAAAATTAGAGCAGCTATCTCGCTCGACTCAAAAGCTGGCTTTAGATATTGAAAAAGTGCCAGAAAAGCGTAACGAACTGCTGACTGTCGATGCGGAAATCGAAAAGCTCAATAATCGACGGGTATATCAAACTAGAGTTAAAGAAAAAGGCACAGAAAGAAGAGAATTTCAGACCAAACTGCAAGAAAACCAGCGAATTTACGAACGGCAGATACACGAATTAAAGCAAAAGATTCAGATGCTGTCTACTCCAGATGCTAGCTGTCCTTTATGCGATCGCGAATTGGATGAAAAGCACCGTCATCAGGTAATTAATAAGACAGAACAAAAGCAGCAGGAAATAGAAGAGCAAATCTGGGTCATCCGCGAACAATTGTCTACTTGCGATCGCGAAATACAGTTACTGATTACAGAGTATAAAGAAATATCGCGAGAAATTTCTCCCTACGACGATCTGCAAAAACAGTACGGTCAATTAGAAGCTCAATTATTGGCAACCGAAGAACTATACGAACAGCTACAAATAGCTCAAACAGAAAAAAATACTCTAGAATCGTCTTTGCAAAACAACAGTTATGCCCAAGATTTGCAAACAGAAATTAAAAGATTAGAACAAGAGCTAAAAGACCTAAATTACGACGAGCAAACTCACGCTTTAGTTAGGGGAGAAGTTACTAATTTACGTTGGGCAGAAATCAAACAGGCAAAGATTGAAGATGCCAAAAAACGCCAGCTAAAATTAGACCAGCAAAAGCCTCAGCTAATTAAAGAAATTGCCGATTTACAAACATCGCTAGAAAAGCTACATATTAGCTCCGCTTTACAGCAAAAAATAAATGGTATTGATCGCCAGATTCAAGAGTTAAACTATGATCGCACCGTCCACCAAAAGCTATTAAATTCTCTGCGCCAGGCTCAAAACTGGCAGTTTAAATATCACGAACTGCAAAAAGCTCAACAGGAACAGCCTCAAGTCGAAGCCAAATTAGCCGAACGCAAAACATCTTTAGTAACTAGGGTAGCAGAAAAACAAACTAGTGCCGAGCAATTGCAACATCATCAGCAGCAAAAAGCCAATATTAAGGATAATCGCCAGGAAATTCAGACTTTAGAACGAGAAATGATTCAGCGTCGCCAAGAACTCGATGAATTAATTTCCCATAGCGGTAGGCTACAGCAGTCTCTAACTCAGATAGACAATTTGAGGATTCAGCATCAGGACACCGAAAAACAATTAAAAGAATATGAGAAACAGTACCGTATTTATCAAGAGCTAACTCAGGCTTTTGGAAAAAATGGCATTCAGGCTTTGACAATCGAAAACATCTTGCCTCAGCTAGAGGCCGAAACCAATCAAATTCTGGCTCGATTGACAGGCAATCAATTTCACGTCCAGTTCCTAACGCAAAAAGCCACCAAAGGCACATCCAAGAAAAAAACCAAATTGATCGACACTTTAGATATTGTCATTGCCGATGCCAGCGGCACAAGAGCTTACGAAACATACTCAGGTGGAGAAGCATTTAGAATCAACTTTTCGGTGAGATTAGCTCTGGCTAAACTGTTAGCTCAACGTTCGGGAACATCCCTCCAGATGCTAATTGTCGATGAAGGCTTTGGCACGCAAGATACAGAAGGCTGCGATCGATTAGTGGCTGCCATAAATGCGATCGCTTCAGATTTTGCCTGCATTTTGGCAGTAACCCATATGCCTCAGTTTAAAGAAGCCTTTCAAACCAGGATCGAGATTTTCAAGGGCGATAAAGGTTCTAGGTTGCAGGTTTCTAATTAACCCCTAAGAAACAAATTAACTTGTTAAGACTGATTAAAGGGGAAAGGGCAGTAGGAATAAATTTGTAGCGTCGTTTTGAAGAATTAGTATAAAAATTATTTTGCTGTCGATCGCTAGTTAAAGAAACTAGAATAGGCATCAATTGTCCGAAACGATCTTAAGTCAAAGTCAATATAATTATGGCGAAGCTTTAAAAATCAATTTTATTTTATGAAGCACAGCAAGCGGGAGATCTGCCAGAGTGGAATCGAATTCCCTGGCGAGATGATGCCACCCTCAAAGATTGTGCAGACATAGGTGTCGATCTAAGTGGAGGATGGTTGGATGCAGGAGATAACGTCAAATTTAACTTTCCCATGGCATATAGCGTTACGACTTTACACGTCGGTCAACGGCGAACGAGACGAACTTACCTGGGGAGCAATCTGGCTGCATAAAGCCAAAAAAGCCCAAAATAATGGCTATTCAGGTAGCTATCTGACTCTTGCTGAAGCTGAATATCAAAAAATGGACAAGCCCTATAACTATACCTATCAGTTTGATGATAAGTCCTATGCAGTCTATGTTTTACTGGCACAAGAAACAGAAAAACAAGAGTATCAAGAACGGGCAGAAGCCTGGCTAGACTATTGGACTGTTGGCTATCAGGGCGAACGCATCAAATATACTCCTGGAGGTTTAGCGTTTTTAGCCAAATGGGGATCTTTACCCTTAACAACTAACACTAGTTTTGTCGCCTTTATCTATAGCGACTGGCTGAGAGAGACTCAGGGCAATTCCGCTAAAGCCGAACTTTATGATAATTTTGCCACCAGTCAGATTAACTATATTTTGGGAGATAATCCCGCCCATTTTCTATTAGACAGGCTTGGAGTCGGTAGAAAACATTTCTGCCTCTGCAATCTTCCAAGATTGCCCCAATTCTTCTGTAGAAGTGGTTAAAGGTCAAGCGTAAAATGCCTACTACACGGAAATTAGCTGTAGCAATACGATTATCTATCCAGGAGGAGATGAGGACTATAAAAAACAGATTGCTCTAAGTCTAAACGCCGATGGATTAAAAAGAAGCGGCAGTTTGTTTGGCAGTCTAAGTGACATTTTTAAAAAACCTTTGCATGTTACCAAAATTGCTCTGTACGATGGCGAGCAGCGGATCTGGGAGTCAGATCTCTAGGGTTTCTCAACCAAAAAGGAGGTTTATTACGTCTAGTGTGAATTTAAAATCAGGATGACTTGACTTTGAGCTATGAGCTATGAGCATTTGTATTTAATTATTGCTACGAAAATGCTCTTTTTAACCTTGACGGGTATTCTACTCTAAAGGCTAAAAGCTAAGAGCTAAAAGCTACCCCTGTTAAGGTGAGCAATTGTACTAGTCAAAACTGCCAGAAATGCGATGCCTTCGGCTAGCTCCGCAATCGCGATCGATGGCATTCTAAAAGAAACTTGGTAATCAGAGATTTCGTTTCATGATT
>JBCDCO010000119.1:0-16484 GCA_039181635.1 Cyanobacteria bacterium P01_G01_bin.19
ACTAAGACGATTAACAATTACACATCCTGTTGCACCAGCCCCAACTACTATATAGTCAAAAGATTGTTCAAAATTCATAATCTCAAAATCCGTTTACAAGAAATGATGAGAGAGTTTTATACCGCAGTCAGGACATAGCTAGGCTAAAGCTAATCTAGTTTTAAGCTAGCCCTACGCCTCTAAAAGCTCAGTAACCACAAACAAGAACTACTGACCACACTTAACTCCAATCATTTCTGGACGTACATCACTTTCGATAACGACATCAATTAAGAATGGTCCATCATGTTCTAATGCTTTTTTAATTGCAGGAGCAATTTCTTCCACTGTCTCTACTCGAACAGCTTCAACTCCCATTGAGCGGGAAAGTTCATCAAAGCGAATTACTGGCCTAGATAAGTCAAAACTGAGGGGGAAATCATGAGGGTCTATATTCTGCTCTTTCCAATATGCCTGGACGTTTAATTGCAGAAGTTTGTAAGAACGATTATTGCAAATAATAAATTTGGCATTGACATTGTGACGGGCTGCTGTCCAAAGAGCTTGAATAGTGTACATACTACCCCCGTCTCCTGTAAATCCGATCACTGGTTTGTTAGGGTTAGCTAGTTTCGCCCCAATTGCTCCAGGAATCCCCACTCCCAGAGAACCGCCACGGGTCAGGAAATAGGAATCTGCTTTGGTTGGCGGAGAATATCTTACTATTGGCGGAGAACAAGTTAGAGCTTCATCAAAGAAGATTGTATCTTCTGGTAAATGAGGTGCCAACTCTTCCATAAACCGAGAAAAATGCAAAGGTACTTTTTCCCGTACTGCTTTATCTGCTTCTAAAGCGTGGGCTAATTTTGCATGCTTGGCTTCGCCAATTTCTGTTGCTCTTACCTGAGCCAAACTTTTCTGTTCGGCAGTCATTAACCCTTCTAAAGCTGATGCTATTTTGGCCAGAGTCAGCTTGGGATCGCTGGCAATTCCCAAATCTACAGGGTGATTTTTCGCAATTTCATAAGCGTTCAAATCGATATGAATTACCTTCGCTTCTGGAGCAAAAACATTAGTCAGTTCGGGAAATACCTCTGGCAAAATGTAAGTACCACAAACCAAGTTAACGTCACCTTTCTCCATAATTGGGCGACTGGCAGAGCCAAACATATGACCGGTCATTCCCTGATAAAGAGGATGATTGTAGCTCATATTTAGTTCGCCAGAATCGGCTTCCCAAACCTCTGCACCCAGAAGTTCGGCAACTCTGGTTAATTCATCCTGCCCTTGAGAATAAGCCACTCCATCCCCAACAAAAATCATCGGTTTTTTAGCAGCAGCTAGCATTTGAGCTACTTCCTTGACTGTCGCCTCTTCTGGGATAACGCGAGTAGAAGGAATTAAGGTGGGAACTATTGGTTCTACCATAGGAGCATCTAGGATATCTTGAGGTAGGCAGAGATACACTGGACCCATCGGGGGAGTAGCCGCAATTTTAATGGCTCGCCGTAACATTCTCAGCAGCGAGGATGGTTCCATTACCATAGCCGACCATTTGGTAACTGGCTCTGCCATAGCTACTAAATCTGCCGCCATTTGAGCATCCATTGCCATATACTTGATGCCCGCATCTCCTCCGATAACTACCAGAGGAGAGTGACCGCGCATGGCTTGATATAAAGAACCAATAGCATTTCCTAAACCAACACTACTATGGATTTGTACTAATGTTGGCTTTTTGGTTGCCCTAGCATAACCGTCTGCTGTCATAACAGCAACAGTTTCTTGTAATGTCAAAATATATTTGAGGTCTGGATAATCCCACAGAGCATCTAGAAAACCCTGTTCCACTGTACCAGGGTTACCAAACATATAGTGGAGACCATCTAGCAGAAATTGTTCGAGAATTGCAAATCGACCAGTTTTCTGAGTCATAAATCCCGCCGTATTTAGTAATTAATTTAAGTTCTACCATCCGTAGCGGGTAAGTCCTTTTTCGAGAACTTCCACTAATTTTCGACCGCACTCAACCGAAGAAGCTGTCGAGCGACTGGTGATAAAGGGATAATCAACGATTACAGAAGTTTCATGACCTACATTGCCAATGAAAGCTCCATCGGGTCCCACAGCATCACGGAGAATAAATTCTAGAGGGTAGAAAGGCGGACCAAAGTTTATATAATCGTCACCAAAGCCCTTGTTAGAACCATCAATGGCATGGGGTCCTTCAAATCCAGTACCATCTAAATAGTCATAATCAATGGGATGACCAGTAACGTTCTTACCCCAAATCAAGCTTTTCTTCTCGCGAAAGTTTCGGGCAAATGCCAGGCAACTAACTCCATAGCACTCAGCAGCTATAGGTTTGTTTAGTTTGACAAAACCAAGTATGAGTTCGTGTAATCGAGAATTATTAGCTAAATCGATCAGCGCACCACTGCCACCTACGATTACTAGCGCATCGTAGTTTATTAGTTCTTCCTCAATAATTTTATCTATTTTTTGGTAATAGGCTTCCATGTCTCTGAGGAATGTTGGTGAGCTAGGATAAGCTCTCAAAGGAAACCAGTCATTTAAACTTTTGGGATTATTTAAGCGGTCTGACTTATCTACATTGGTGGTTTTCTCACCCATACTTTCTGAAGTCACAGAACGACCTAAAGGGGGATCGATATAGCCAGGAGCGCAGCTAACAGATAGCGGAGTTGGCTTTTTACCAGTGGGAGTAATGAAGGTAATTTTATATCCAGCTTCATCACAGGCTTCTAGAGGGCCAATGAGTTCTTCTCCCCAGTATCCCCACTCAGACAAAACAAATAGAATATTTTTCATTGATTGGATTTCTTTGTTGTGTGTAATTGAACCTGATGCAAGAGAATTTTAGAGCGCCAAGCCTAAATAGAATTAAGAAAGTCAAACTCTGGCAGGAATCTAATCTGGCACCTTCTTCTTATAGTCACAGAAGATTCATTTCATAATATCTTCCGCTCCTTGAAAAGCAGCAAAGTAACATCGAGTCTTAGCTTACCTCAAGTGTTCTCACATAGTTGAAGACAACCAATATTGTCTCCGATTTCCATGAAAGTATTGAATATCAGAAATAAAATGTTACATATACTTTAGAGCATTTCAAACAGTTTTTTATACAAGAAGAAAATTCGAATTTTATCTGTTGCGGATAAGTTGAAATATAATCCAAAGACAACAACATGTAGTCAGCCTCAGAAAATATTTGCAAACTACTGAAGCATATTTTGTTATCCTGAGTCTTAATTAGGCTACATTTTTGAATTGAATATTTTGTTTATTTATAATTGAGATTTAGAAGTTATGAATTGGCAGAGTTACTATAAATCTAAGAGGATTGCAACTATTATTGTATTTCAATTTATGTCAGTCATCTCAAGCTTGCCGTCAGGGTTGCTAGCACAGCCTGCTTCAAATCTCATCAGTCTAGAGTTTCCACCTGCTAATGAAAGAGGAGCTCCTGAATCAACAACAGGTGGAGGTACGCGAAGCAGTTCTTGTGTAACATCGGATATAGAAACCGAAGAAATTTCTCTGACCCCTTTAATGCCAACGCGCCAGAATATAGGTCAAACTGCTACTACTAATCCAGCATTATACTGGTATGTTCCTCAAAATACAGCAGAGTTGGGAGAATTTTTGGTCAAAGACAATCTAGGAAATGAGGTTTACTCGGCAAACTTCAAGCTACCTGCTACTGCTGGCATAATCAAATTAGGCATTCCTCAAAATGCTGCTCTGAAAACAGATCGAGATTATTTTTGGACTTTATCTCTAGTTTGTAATTCCCAAGATAGACAGCAAAATTATTCTGTTGAAGGCGTAATTCAACCTACTGAAATTGATTTATCTCTAAGGCTGCAATTGGAAGGGAAAAAACCACTAGAACAAGCCAAAATATACGCACAGCAAAGGCTTTGGCACGATGCTTTAAATATAGTGGCTCAGTTATCTACCGACCATCCAGAAGAGTGGGAAGAGCTTTTAGAATCAATTAATCTGGGTAAAATTGCTAAAAAACCAATTTTAGAGTGTTGTACAGTTGAAAATCTTTCTGTTTCTTATCTAAGTGAATCTTTAAATTAAGAGGCTAAATCAAAACAACAAACAGATAAAAACTAATAATACTGTGCCTCATCAATGTATTTACAAGATCATTACCATTGCTCTTTGTAATCTACATTAACTAAGTTAAATCATTAAAACAGGGTAGAACGCCTCTTAAGGCTAGCAAACTCAGGTTATACTAAATTCTGTTCCCAAAGATTACTTGAAGTCACCGAAATTCAGTGAATTTCGGTGACTTCAACAAGTTTCTCGAATAGTTAGTAAAGTAACTTTTATCAATTGAATTTGGTATTAATTAGCCGGATGAGCAAAAATCAAGAGCAACAAGATAATCATGGCTTTGAGCCAGCTTTAAAAGATCGCGATGTAATTTATGCTCTACGAACCGTACATCAAAATCAAATGCAATTAATTTTGCTAGCAGATCAAAAAGCTAATATCTTGATCGGCATTGTAGCGGTTATTTTTACTATTTTATTCACCAACGCTAATTTTTTAACTGATATTAGTCAGTGGTTATTAGTACCTTTCGCCTGTTTTCTACTGGTGGAAGTTATGGTTGCTGTCCTCGCCTTACTGGTGATCTTTCCCAAAAATATCAATCGTCTCAGAAAAAGAAAAATCGAAGATATGTCAAATCCATTATTCTTTGGCTCTTTTATCAAGTTCAAAGAATACGAATTTGTTGATTTTTTATTCAATGAACTGAATAACGACCAAGCAGCCAGGATTCACTTGATTAAGGATATTTATCAAATGGGTCTCGTACTTAAGAAAAAGTATCTTTTATTGAGATATGCTTATATTTTTGCTGTAATTGGTATTGCCTTACTATTGTTTTTGATCGTGATTTTTCCGTTTATCGACTAATTAATATTTCAATTAATTGTTTTAAAATTTTATGTGGGCAAAATTAAAGTTGCTTTTATGGCAAGGACGTGGGGTGTGGATTACTACCCCGTGTATTACAGCCTTGGTAATTTTACTGCGCTGGTTTGGTTTATTACAGTCTTGGGAATGGGCAGTTTTCGATCGATATATGCGATCGCGTCCCCAGGAAAATCCTGACGAGCGGATAGTTATCGTTGGTATTAATGAGGCAGATCTACAAGAATTAGGAACGGCAATTATTCCTGATGGAGTTTACGCTCGGTTGATCGAAAAACTTAAAGCCCACCAACCGAGAGCTATTGGTCTGGATATTTACCGAGACTTACCAATAGAGCCAGGTCATCAAGAATTAATTCGCGTCTTTGAATCCACTCCTCATCTGGTGGGTATTCAGAAAGTTGCTGGAGAGCAAGGACGTCAGGCAGTTGCACCACCTCCTATGCTCAAGGAAAAGGGTCAAGTAGGTGCCAACGATCTAATTTTTGATTCGGATAATAAAATACGGAGAAGTTTAATTTATCTATCTGCTAATGGAGAAACGGTTTATAGTTTTAGCTTGCATTTGGCTTTACATTACCTCAAACATCAAAATATTGTTCCCCAAATTATTGAAGAAGGAGATAGCGATCGCTGGAAATTGGGGGATGCCGTATTTATACCATTTGCTGCTAATGATGGTGGCTACGTTCGAGCGGATACGGGCGGATATCAGATTTTGTCAAACTATCGAGGTTCGAGTCGCCACTTTGACACTGTTTCATTAATGGATGTCCTTGAGGATCGGATATCATCAGATTGGGGACGGGGACGTATTATTTTAATTGGTTCTGTAGCGGAGAGTTCTAACGATTTGTTTTATACCCCTTACAGTGGGGGGCTATTTGACATTCCCCAACCCATTCCAGGAGTAGAAATTCACGCTCAATTTACCAGTCAGATTATCAGTGCTGCCCTTGACAACCGCCCTTTATTTAAAAACTGGTCGGAGTTAGCAGAGTGGTCGTGGATTTTTCTTTGGTCTGGAATTGGAGCAACTTTACGCTGGCAATTCCGATATAGAGGAGGCAGGCAAATCCTATCTTGGTATGGTTGGATTGGATTACTAATTTCTGGGGTTACTTTAGTAGGTAGTACCTATATTGCTTTCTTAGAGGGTTGGTGGATTCCTGTTGTGCCAGCATTTTTAGGATTAGGAGGTTCTGTAGCTGCCATCACAGCTTACGTAGCCCGTACTGCTGAAGAAATTCGTAAAACCTTTGGTCGCTATTTGACCGATCAAGTTGTAGCCAATTTATTAGAAAATCCAGAAGGTTTAAAACTTGGTGGTGAAAGGCGCAAAATAACTATACTGACATCGGATTTGAGAGGATTTACTGCTACATCAGAAAGATTACTACCTGAAGATGTGATTAAGCTCCTTAATATCTATTTGTGCCATATGGCAGATGTCATTACTGAGTATCAAGGAACTATTGATGAATTTCAAGGTGATGGTATTTTGGTTCTTTTTGGCGCACCTACTCTGAAAGATGATGATGTTCTGCGAGCTATTGCCTGTGCTTGTGCCATGCAGTTAAAAATGGTTGAGGTTAACCAAGAAATGAAACAAATGGGCTTACCGCAATTAGAAATGGGTATTGGCATCAATACTGGTGAAGTGGTAGTTGGAAATATCGGCTCGGAAAAACGCAGTAAATACGGTGTTGTTGGCAGCCAAGTCAATCTAACCTACCGCATTGAATCCTATACACTAGGGGGGCAAATTCTTATTTCCGAACGGACTTTCCAAGATTCCCAGTCAATTGTAATCGCCCAAGAAAATAAAAAAGTGTTACCAAAAGGAGCGAAAAACCCCATCACTATCTATCAAGTCACTGGTATTGAGGGGAAATACAATCTCTTGCTCCCTCAAGAAGAAGAGATATTTATCACTCTAGTTGAATCAATTCCAATTCAGTATAGTATTTTGGAGGGTAAAGACGTTAGCGATCGCTTATTTGCTGGAAGAATTGTCCAGCTTTCTGCCAATGAGGCTCTAGTCTGCTCTGAAAATCAAGAACAGCAGGGCATTCCATCTGGACTTAGTAACATCAAGCTGAACTTATTATCACCAAACAAACAAGCTAAATCGAGCGAAGATGTATATGCCAAGGTCATAGACAAGCCAGCTAAACTCAATAATTTTTATGTCCACTTTACTGCTAAACCCCCTAAAGTGGCAGCAAAGTTAAACTCTCTCTACAAATTCAGTAAACGCTCGACTTCCGCAAATATTAGCTAACTTGCCTATCCTCGCATTAAAGAAGTAGATTTTTTGTCATTGTTTGCCAAAAAGCTAAGATTTCTTGGCATTTTTTCCATCTAGAGTCAGCAATAATGCATCTACATCCCAATTGTTCGGTCAGAATAATTAATTCTGGATCAGGCAAAAAAGAAAAAACAATAATTTCTTCTGATTCCGTATACAATTCTAAAATATTCTTAAACACAGATCGCCATAGAATTCGATCAGTATTTTGATAGATAGAGTACAAAGCAAGACTAGATTTTGCAATTGCTGGAGTGTCTAAACTCCATTGATTAGTGGGTGGAAAAGCTAAATTCAAAGCAATATCCTGGGGAAGTCGTTTTAGAAATCCTGGGGAATTAGGTTCGCCATAATAAAGCGAATGTTTATCTCCCAAATCCCACCAACTTCCTGGCTCGACTGATTGAAAATCTTTCATAGAAGATAGAGATAATTTTAAGTCTTTAGCTGGTGTATTATTACTTGCTGCTGATTTAGGTATAACTTTAACAATTTCTTGTCGTTTAGACAAGGCAATCGATCTATTTTCTGGATTTAGGGCAGAACTTTTCTTAGTAGCGTCAGACTCAGAATTATTTCCCCCAAAATCGATTTTCTTAGAAGGCTGTAAAAGTTTGTGAGATTTTTTTTCTCCTTGGTGTTTCTTTTTTACCTCTTGAGCAACTTTATACGTAATCGTGTTTCCTTGTCGAGCTAGAGTCAGAGCTTCATCCTTGGCTTGTTTGGAAGTTGATGGTGCAGCTAAGACATAGAGAGCAGATGGGGCTATGTTCAAATCGGACAAATTGTCCGCTGTAAAAGCTCGTGCTACAGACATGAATCTTCTTGCAGTTCTCTCATCCCAGGAAAATTCTGCTTCTAACCAATTTTGAAATCGTCCATATTCTAATTTCTCTTTAACTTCAATTAGTCTAGTTCCAATTTCAAAAATATCTTGTGCCGTACGTTTGATTAGAGACTGAATTGCAACCGTCTGTTCTTGGATGAACTCCAAAGTATTATCGTTGAGTTGAGAATAGTCAAAACTGTCAAGAGATTCTTTTTTTATCATTTACGATCAATTATTAATTTAACTTAATGTTTACAAAATTACATTCCTTAGCTGTAAGCTTGATTTGTAAGCAACAAAATTCATTTTTAATTTTTGTGATTTAGACACAAAAAAAATACTAAATAAAGAATAAAATAATAAATTATTATCAATAAAGATCCGCTAGTCATCCCAGATTTTTGTTGAAAATATTTACTTCTTTTTTAGTATTGTTTTACACTATATTTTTGACTCCTCCCTTTCAGCTAGTTGTTTTTTATACTATAACGTAAAAAAATACTTAGTTAGTAACCTTTTATACTGTAACACAAAGTAAATACAATGAAAAGCGTATAGTAAGCTTAAAATAGTAAGCTTAATGTTTTTTCTGTAACATCTCTCAAACGAATTAGTATGATTGGGTGGCGGCTAAAGTTTTAGAGACCTCTCAACCATCTAAGTATTTCGCTCAGATAAGAAAGCAATTTCCCCTCTAGTGATTAAAATCAAAGATACTTACGAATCTTACTAGATAATTAAAATATTTTGATCGGCAAAAATACTGAAAAAAATTAGTTTTATACTTAGAAAAAATTTCGTTATATTTTCAGGGACTAAATCTGGTTATTAATGCTTGAATTTGTTTCTCATATCGCTGAAATGTCACTTAATATGTATGTCTTCACAAGTTGACTTGCTTTAGAAAAAGAAAAATACTTTAATAAATCTAAATCTTGAGAAACTTGAAGTAAAAAATACGATTAAAAGTGATATTTTAAGATATGCGAGTTTCATTAATTACGATATAATGACGGCGTCTTCTCAGATTTCAAATCGTATTTTTTATCGCTGTTTAATCTGGCTTTGTAGTTTATTCTGCACCAACGTTATATTTTCGTTAAACAGCAATAATGCGATCGCTCAGGTTGTCCTATCTCAAAACGTCTTTCCTAACAATTCTCCCCTGCAGGAAAGACCAGTTCAACCCCCTGCACTGCCACCGACGGATAATTTAATCAAACCCCAACAATCACCATCAATTGAGCCAGAAACGCCTCAAAATGAAATACCTGAAACAATTACTGTCAAAAATTTTACAGTTGTTGGCAGTACTGTTTTTACCCCAGCAGAGCTAGCAGAAGTTACCAGTTCTTATCTCCATCGCCCTTTAACCATAGTAGAGCTATATCAAGTTCGTTCACTAATTACCGAGCTTTACAGTGACCGGGGATATCTCTATTCAGGAGCTTTTATTCCGCCACAAACTCTGACAGATGGAATAGTTGAGATTCAGGTAATTGAAGGTCGTCTAGAATCTATCAACATTAGTAATTCAGGACGTCTTAACCCTAACTATATTGTCAGTCGATTATCGCGGGCTAGTGAAACTCCTTTAAATTCAGAAAAACTATTAGAGGCACTGCAACTGCTACAACTCGATCCATTAATTCAAAATATTTCTGCGGAACTATCGGCAGGCATCGAACCAGGAACCAGTATTTTGGATGTCGATGTAACCATAGCCGATACTTTTGCCGTAAATTTGATTACTGATAATAACCGTTCCCCTAGTGTCGGCAGTTGGCAGCGTGGTGTCGGACTTAGGGAAGCCAATCTATTTGGGTTGGGAGATAGAGTAGAAATCGACTACCTTAATACCGACGGTAGTGATGAAGTTACCCTAGGCTATAACCTGCCTGTTAATGCTCGTAATGGTTCTTTAAGTCTTTTTGCTGGCTATACCAATAGTGAAGTCGTGGAAGATCCTTTTAACTTTCTTGATATTCAGTCTGAAACTCAGGACTATAACCTAAGTTTTCGACAGCCTCTGATACAAACGCCTAACCAAGAGTTAGCGTTGGGTCTTACCTTTTCTCACAGTCGCAGTCAGACTGAGTTTCTCGAAGATCTCATTGATGAGTCAGTGGGTTTTCCTTCCCCAGGTGCGGATGAAGATGGCAGAACCAATATCTCGGCATTGCGCTTTTCTCAAGAATGGATAAATCGAGGCAACCGCGATGTATTCGCGTTATTTTCTCAATTGAGTTTAGGACTGGATGTGTTGGGAGCAACCACTAACTCTGATGCTCCAGATAGTCGTTTCTTTAGCTGGCGCGGTCAAGCACAGTGGGTGCGTTTACTCGCACCAGAAACCTTGCTCTTATTCAGTAGTAATATTCAACTTACTGGCGACGAACTACTACCATTAGAGCAAATTGGACTAGGAGGTCAAAATACCCTTCGCGGTTATCGAGAGAATTTTTTGCTAACCGATAATGGTTTGTCCCTGACTGGTGAAGTTAGACTGCCGATTTTACGCGCCACGGCAATTCAAGGCTTATTACAGCTTACACCTTTTATCGATTTTGGCACTAGCTGGAATAGCGACTCTCCTAACCCCGATAACAATACATTAGTATCTACTGGAGTAGGTTTGCTATGGCAGCAGGGAAGCCGTCTCAATGCTCGTTTAGACTGGGGCATTCCTTTGGTAGCAGTGGATGAGCGCGGAGATAGCTTACAAGAAGACGGTATATACTTTTCAATTCAATACACTTTATTTTAATTTTTATCTGCTTTCTAATAACAAACCCTCACTATCTCGAAGTTCTAAGTCTGTAAGCTGACTTAATTGATCGCCAAGCTCCAATCCTGGTGTGGCGATCGCAATTTGCCATTGAGTTAGATCTAATCCCAGCAATTCTCCTATATTAATCCGAGTGGGGTTTCCTCCCATGTGAGCAATAATCGCAATTTGCTTGGAGGGAATTTTTTTGTGGCGATCGCAATTGCTTCGTAGACCGTAGAAAATAGTTTGGTCGCGATCGCTTAATCGATTTAAATAATCGCCTGCTATTAAATTTTCTCTCAACCAAGAATGGGCATGGCGATAATGTCTCATGGCAAGATTAAAACTAGTTTGTTGTGGATTGAGTTTGGCTGAACAGTGAGTCACTTTACACAGCTCGAAACAGTCTTCCATATAGGCTTTGGCAAATGTTTTGAACATCTCCACTGTATACTTTTGTGTTTTATCCCCTTTGGTGTTGAGGCATTGTTGGCACTGAGCGACTAGTGTTGCCAAATTATAGTCATCTTCCATATTCAGCACATTTTCCTCAAGCCAGTCCAGAAATAAATGTAGGTCTGAAAAATTATCGATGCCAAACTGCTTGATATGACTAAAAGCCCAATCCTGTTCGTATAATGCAGGGTCAATTTGCCAATCGAGAAATCTAACTTCTTCGGCTACTACTTTTAGTCCGTAATAATTATCAGTATTACGGAAGAAACACCAAGGAGAGCGCATCGTAGCATTCAAAAAATCCATCGGAACTCCTGGACTAAAACCGTAAAATAAAAGCGTCACCACAGGATTATCGTAGGCATTTTTCATTACCTCTGGTAAAGTTTGACCCAAGTTCCAATTAATATCACCTTGAGGGTCTAATTGACTGCCCCGTCTCATCGTATCGTGATTGCCACAACCACTAATCCAGTGAGAACCACGATCCATAACTTGGCAAACTCTCTGCCATTTAAGGTCCCAAAAATTATTCAGACTGGGAGTATTATGGGCAAAAATTAACGGACCCCACTGATAGGCTTCTGGCTGCTGCTTAATTACGTCTAGATAAGTCGAACTTTCTTCCCAACCTTTGGCAGGCCAAGGACGACCGTCTTCAAAAATGGCAAATAGTTGGCGTTGATGTCCGCCAATTTCTTGGCAAACGTTACTCATTTCTTGAAGATAAGCATCATCATATTCAACTTTACCAGTTGAGGAATTAAAAAATTTAAAGTCTTGCGCCCCATCAACTCGAATTCCATCAGCACCAGTATTAATTTTTCGACGCTGCATTTCTAGTAAGATAGCTCGCACGATGGGATGTTGAAAATTGACATCCTGACCGTACATATTAGGACCTTGGAGAAAATATTGATTGAGAAGAGCTTGGGCTTGATTATCGCTATGACCGTATACCAAGTCATAAATAACTTTAATTGGCCCTGTCGGAAAAGTATGTAGGGTAGCAATAAATTCAATTAGTTCGTCTGGACGCAAACTCCCCAATATTGAAGGATTGGTAGCGGAAGAAGCATGAAGCACGATATCGTAACCCCAGTTTTGAGTATCGGGTTTTCTGAGGCGAACCTCTACAATATCGGCATCTGAAGCAATAGTTTCATCCCAACTGATAAAACCCGGTCTCCAACTATCAAGGGCATGATATTCAGCAACTGGTTCTATAGGTAAAAGTTGTACCGCATCGTAGCCAATATAGTTTTCTTCTGCTGGTGTGAGAGGAGCTTGAATTCTTAACTTAGCTGCAATCTGCCGATATATTTGAGTTAGTCCTTCTATAGTTCCTTCTTCCGAAGCAGTGCCAACATGAAGTTGGAGGATATTTCTGGGAGGAGCTACTTTAGTTACGAGGGATTCTGCATCTAGACCGCAACTAAAATAATCTAAGTCCTTTCTCTGCTGCTGCAGACCTTCAACATCATAAAGTTCTGCTGCTGAAAAGACTCCATAAGGCAGCGAATAAGCCATTATATCGTCAATTCTCTGCAGTTTATTCTGACTGTCTCGATAGTAAAGACAGTAGAAACTCCCCGCTCGCTCCTTCGTACCAGCAATCATCCCCGAAAAAACTCCACAAAAGAAATTCTGATAATTTCTTAGTGGCAACCGATTGCACTGGAAATGAATGTTCTGCTCGGCAGCTCGAAAATTAATTGGTTCGAGAGGTGTAAAAACTCCTAAATGGACGCTCTCAGAATTTTTAATCTGATGGCAATGGGCTTGTTGCAACCCATCCTTTCCCTCACCAATATTTGGCTCTGTCTCTGGCACCCAAAAGGCAATTTCGGTTAATCCATCGGAACGATAATGAGCTCCCAGGCGCGTTGCTAAGATTTTGGCTTGGGCAAAAGTGCTATCAACAGAAGACAACGAAGCGTTCGCCCAGTTCAAAAATGTCTGAGTCGCCTCTTCAACCAGTTCTACCTGGCGTAAATTATTAGCGTATTTCATATCTAAAATCTGCCAATATCCAATATTCTTTCAGAATCGGCAATAATTCTTTAGTCGGTAATCATACCATGTCATAATTCTCTAACCAAATGCTTAAGTAAAGAAATATGTGCATTTGCTCCTGAGAGTTACTGAATTTAATCGCGATTACTGTATCGTAAATGGTATCTTTGCATTCTGTAATTAATTCAAAAAAATGGGTCGTCAATGGTTTAACTCGACCGATGCTAGAGAGCGAATGAAGCAAATCTTTAGGTTTTTAGCAAGCTTCCTTCAATTCTGCTTTCATTCTGCGAACAAGTTTCGTTGGTGTTTGCAACGGGAAATTCTACTATTCTTATTGACTTTATTTTTGATTCTGACCACTTCTGCTGTCGCTCTAGAACCCCAGCTACATAACCAGAAAGGACATATAGCAGGTGATACCCAAACTGTAGAACAGAAGTTAGAGCAAAGCTCTCAATTATTCGAGAAGGGGGAGAACGAGCGAACAATTGTACTATTAAAACAAATTATTGCCACCTATCAAGCTAGGGGCGATCGCTTAAATCGGGCATTAGCACTAAGAAATTTGGCCTTAGCTTATTATCATCTGGGAAATTGGCCAGAGTCTCGTAAAGCCATTTCAGATAGCTTAGCGCAACTGAATCAGGTTTCTAGCTCGGAGCGGTTGCCAGTTTTGGCAAGAACCTTAGATATGCAAGGATATCTCGATCTAGAACGGGGGCAAGCAGAATTGGCGTTACAATCGTGGCAAACTGCAGGAGAGATTTATACTCAATTAGATGATGCAGAGCATCTGGTGCGAAATCAGATAAGTCAAGCACAAGCCTTAGAAAATATGGGCAGGTATCGTCGTGCAATCGCAATTCTGACAGAGGTCAACCAGAACCTGAACGGGCAGCCAGACTCTGAAGTTAAAGCCGTAGGCTTGCAGCATTTGGGCAATGCCTTACAGGTAGGGGGAAATTTAGAGCAAGCCGAAACTAATTTACAACAAAGTCTCAACATTTCAAAAAAATTGGATCTGCCTCAGATAGTTAGTGCATCACAAGTGGGGTTAGGCAACATTGCTCAGACTAAAAATAACTATGAAGCAGCGTTACAATACTACCGTCAAGCTGCCAAGCACTCTGTAAGCCCCATTGCTTCGATTCAAGCTCAATTGAAGGAGCTTAATCTACTTACTAAAACTCAACAGTGGGCTGTAGCAGATGCCCTAGTATTACAGATTCAAGGACAAATCGATACCCTTGCTCTCAATCAAGAAAGTATCTATGCCCAGATTAACTTAGCGGATAACCGCTTAAAACTGGCCCAAAGAAAAGAGTCTTCTCAAGCTAGAATGACTCAAACAAAACAGGCTGATTTTACCCGTGCTACACCTACCATTCCCACCATTCCCATAACAAGCTACACGCGGGATAACATCAATCTAGTGGATTTTTTCATCGGTCGTAACCTCACGGACTCAGGTTCTCCTCAAGTTCCTGCAGCAGAAAAGCGATCGCTCGATGCAGAAACACTCCCTATTCCCAGTTCTCCGAGTATCGAGTCAATCTCAATTTCTCGTGAAACTTTAACAGAGATTGCCCAAACACTGGTAATTGCTAACCAAGATGCCAAAAGTTTAGGCGATCGCCGCTCTGAGTCTTATGCTTTAGGTAGCCTGGGTCATATTTATGAGCAAGCAAAACAGTGGCAAGATGCCAAAATGTTAAGCCAGCAGGCATTGCTACTATCTCAAGATATTAATGCTCCCGAAATTTCCTATCGTTGGCAATGGCAGCTAGGGCGAATTCTGAAAGCTCAGGCTATTACAGTAGAAAATGCCTCTCCTGATTACACTGATGCTATTGCTGCCTACAGAGCATCGGTCAATACATTACAATCTCTACGCAGCGATCTTGTATCCCTTAATCCCGAAGTTCAGGTTGCTTTCCAAGAAAGTGTCGAACCAATTCATCGTGAATTGGTCGATCTATTGCTAGAGAAAGGAACAGTTGCCTCACCCGAGAATCTTGAACAGGCTCGCAACACCATTGAATCTCTTCAAATGGCGGAGCTAGATAACTTTTTTCGGGAAGCCTGTCTTAATGCCCAACCAGTGTTGATTGACCAAATAGATCGACAAGCTGCAATTTTTTATCCGATTATTCTGCCAAACCGATTAGAAATAATTCTCCGATTACCAGGAAAAACCCTTAAGCAATATAGTGTCTTAGTATCCCAAGCTGAACTTGAAAATACCGTGACTAGGCTAAGAGAAGCTCTGGTACAAACTAGCAGTCAAAGATATTTGCCTTTGGCAAATCAGGTATATGACTGGTTAATCCGCCCTGCACTTGAAGATTTGAATGGTCAGGATATTCAAACTCTTGTATTTATCTCTGATGGAGTTTTACGGAATATTCCGATGGCAGTACTTTACGATGGACAACAATTTTTGCTCGAACAGTATGCTATTGCCCTCACTCCAGGGCTACAATTGTTAGAGTTAAATTCCCTCGCTCGGCCAAATTTAAGCGTGTTAGCTTCTGGGATTAGCGAAGCACAACAAGGCTTTTCCTCTTTACCCAATGTCAAATCTGAAATCGAACAAATTCAAGCTTATCTACCCAGTCAGAAAATTTTACTCAATCAAGATTTTACTCAAGAATCCTTTGCTACAGCCATAAGTAACCTCAATGCCCCTATAGTTCATTTAGCAACTCACGGTCAGTTTAGCTCTCAGTTTGAAAATACCTTTATTTTGACTTGGAACAATCGATTGAGCATTAATCAGCTACGGGATATATTATTGACGACTGGGCTAAATGAATCATCTTCGGTGGCAGTGGAATTATTAGTATTGAGTGCCTGTGAAACAGCTGTTGGCGATCGCCAAGCCGTATTAGGTCTAGCAGGGACGGCAGTAAGGGCAGGTGCCAGAAGTACCCTGGGTTCGCTTTGGCAGGTTAGCGACGAAGCTACTGCTATACTGATGAATCAGTTTTATGAAGAACTCGCTTCGGGGGTAGTTAGCAAGGCAGAGGCTTTACGTCGCGCGCAGCGCTCTCTTTTGAAAATTCCTCGCTTTCGCCAACATCCATTCTTTTGGGCTTCATTTGTCATCGTGGGAAATTGGATGTAATTCTCATATC
>JBCDCO010000120.1:0-16410 GCA_039181635.1 Cyanobacteria bacterium P01_G01_bin.19
AGAAATGGTTGATCCTTGAGGATCTTCAAGGCTTGCCATCAGAAATATTGTCTAAAATATCTGCTTTAGCACGAATGTAAGTAATCGAAGGTAAAATTAATAATTTATATCATAAATAATTCAAAATGAGTTGTAACTTGCTGACAGGTTTAGCTCATTTTTTTATAAAAAAATTTAACAAATCAGATCAAAAATTCAAAATTTATTTATATTTAATTTGACCGAATAAAGGTATTCTAAAAGATGAGTTAAAAAGTCGGTTTTCATGGGTAATAGCCATGAGAAGTAAAGGGGAAAGTTGGTGTAAATCCAGCGCTGTCCCGCAACTGTGATGAAATTCTTTACTTGAATTTCTAAGTCAGAATGCCCGCCGACAGGAGTTCTTTAATATTTTATTAAACAGATATTTTATAACTCCAAGACAAACTACTAAAATAGTCTGCGAGGTACAGATGATTAATACTTTTTTATCAATACTTATTATTGATTTATCTACGGAAAATTGACAATTTTTTATCGATAGCTCGCGGAACAAAAAGCGACCGCGTTACAGCAGACTTTTCTCGAAAGCCTTTAGCTTTTTAAGAAACAAATTATGCGGTCTACTTATTGTGTGACCGAAAGGGATCTTTTAGAGAAAATCGCTGTAAAAACTGATTGCGATCGCCATTTAGGTATTACTCGCGATCGCGATTCTCGACAGTTCCTTTATGCTTGCGGTACCCCACAGACGCAAAGCGTCTCAGTCGTCGAAGACGACGATCTGCACATTCGTGCTGTGGGCAACGGAGTAAACCTCCGCGACCGAAAGTAAGGCATTCTTTTTGCCGCAACTAGTCCTTTAGGGCAACGGACTGTCTCGCGATTCTCAAGCAACACATCATTTTGGAAATCCGAAAAATTATGAATTGTAACTTATTCAAACTCAGCACCATCGCTCTGATATCTTTAGCTCTCGGAAGCTGTGCTAGCAGCCAAACTTCAGAAAACAATAACGGTAATTCTGCTGTTGCCAATGCCCAAGAGCCAGCAACTCTAAATCTAGTAGCTAATGGAGAAGATTTTGTGCGCCAGGGTTTTGTGACTAAAGACGGTTGGACAATGAATTTTGATCGCCTGGATGTAAATCTAGCCGAAGTCACGGCATATCAAATGGATGCTGGTTTTGAACCTACAGAAACAGATACTCTCGACAGTTTAGAGTCTCAAGAAACAGTATCTTTAGTAGATACACCTCAAGTTATAGATTTAGCTGAAGGAGAAGCAGATGCAGCACCTATTTTGGTAACTAATGCGGAAGTGACTCCTGGTTTTTATAATGCAATGGCTTGGCAAGTCGATACTGCGGGTGCAGACTCTCCCTTGGCAGGTAACACTATGGTCATGCAGGGAACAGCTACCAAAGATGATCGAACAATTAACTTTAATATCAGTCTCGATCGCCCTATAAAGTATCTCTGCGGTGAATATGTGGGAGACGAACGTAAGGGAATTGTAGAGGCAGACTCACCAGGAGAAATAGAAACTACCTTTCACTTCGATCATATATTTGGCGATGCTGAAACTAGTCCCGATGAAGCCATCAATGTAGATGCTTTGGGTTTTGAACCTTTGGCAAAATTAGCATCTAGTGACAGTTTAACCATTGATGACGCTACCCTGACACAACAACTATCCTCAGAAGACCAAGAAAAACTTTCCAAAGCAATTATTGGTTTGGGTCATGTTGGTGAAGGACATTGTGCGGTTATTGAATAAACGGCTTCGCCGTAGCTATTAGCTCTTAGAGCTGATGATATTGATATTGCCAATACTGTCAGTATTCTAGACGGCGACGGGGGGAAGAAACAGAAGATCTTTTCAATGAAGGAAGCCTATGCAGTTCATCTTGCTCAAAAATGTAACTAAGGGGAACCTTCCCACCTCTACTAAGAAATCCAAATTATTTCTATTGCAACATCAAAACTACTTGTTTGGCAAAAAAAAGCAGGTTAATAATAACCTGCTGCTGCGAATCCTAAAACTTAAAATTCAAAAATAGTGCGGATCGTACCCACATAAAGAGTGTCATTATCGCTATTGTTTTCAGGATTAATCACTGCAAAAAATCCAGGATTAATCGCCACATGGTCGTTAAGTTGATAGCGATACTGGGCTTCAATATGCCAAGAACTGTCTGGATCTTCTTCCCCACCATCATTACTACTAACTTTGGGTGGTTGTCCGAAGATAATTCCTCCCAAACTTCCTTCAGATAAAAGATCGGGGAAAGCCAAAGTTATTGCCCAGTTAAAGATCGTGGCACTATCGCCATCACTAACAGTAACGCCAGCTTCTTCATTATCGCCATCTGTCTGAGCGTGTGCCAAACTCAAACCACCCCAGGCAGAAACACTAAGGCGATTGCTAATTTGATATTTTCCTTGCAAACCAAAATGATCTGCAGAGGTGGCAATCTCTTCTCCAAAAGGTGCGTTAGCATTTTCGCTTCCAGTTTCTCCCGATACCACCAACTCATCTGGAGCGTAATAACCCCGCGAATAGGTCAAACCAAAGCCCAAACTATCGGTGGGTTGAATACTAGCCTGGGCGATCGCTGCAAAGCTGCCATTAAACAAACCCGCACCTTCTAAGGGTTCGCTAGCACGGGGGGCAAGATAACCTACAGAAAGAGCGATCGCATCGCTAAAACTATAATTAATAGTTGCGCCCGTTCCTTCCAAACCTTGATAGTAGATGGGATTGAAACGTCCAAAACGAGATACTGCCCCTGTTAATTCTTCAGAAAAGAATTCGTTATAGTTAGCGAAGTTTTCGTTAAACTCCCCACCAACTGCATCAATCACAAACGATAGCTTTCCTTCGGCTGCACCGTGGAGGTGCTCGGAATGTCCGCCGTGTGCTTCTTTTTCCTCATCGTGTTCGTGAGAGTCATGTCCGTGGTCATCGTGTCCGTGTCCCGAATGGTCTGATTTACCCGATTCTCCAAGGGCAAAAGTATAGTAAAGTTTACCAATTCTTACCGAACCGTCGGAGCCTTCATCAAATGCCGTACGAGTCATTCCTGTCCCTGTCACGTTGGGATCGTCTTCCTCTTCTCCCGAACCAAAAGGAACGGTATTCAGAGCATCCAAACGTACCTTTAATAGATCTTTGCCCGTAAAACTGGTATTAAAACTCAAGCGAGAACGAAAATTAAATACTGTGACGCTATCGAGATCGCCACTATCGTCGGCTTTTTCATCGCCAAAAACTTGACTGAGGGCAAAACTGGTTTCCCCTCCCAACTTAGTAGTAGTAGAAAACTGGTTATCTTCCAAAACTGCCGTTCTGCTTTCTATTTCGTCAACTCGTCCGCCAATACTTGCTAATTCTGCCTCGAATTCTTGGTTAAGACGATTAACTGTAGCTAAATCATCTTGGGATACTGTCTCAGAGGTCGCAATCAATCGTTCGATTTGATTCAAACAAGAATTTAAACCTGCTGCAAATTCATAGCGAGATAAAGGCTGGTTGCCACGATAAGTTTGGTTGGGAAACCCAGAGATGCAACCATAGCGATCTACCAAAGAACGTAATGCCTCGTAAGCCCAATCTGTAGGTGAAACATCTCTTAATTGATTTACATTGGTAATTTGGTTTAAACCCTCACTGTATGATTCAACAGTCTGGGCTGACACCTCAGTATTTGCCATCAATGCAGCTATAAATAAAGGGCTTGACAAACAAACTCTCCATAGTTGATTTTTCATTATCCTCACACCTAAACATCTAGTCAATTGAAATGATAATCATTATCATATACTAAGAGAGATAATCATTATCACAATTTTCCGCAAGTGAAATTACCCGAATATATCGACACAGCGATTATTGGTGCAGGAGTACAGGCTCTAACTTTAAGCACCCACCTATTACAAAAGAGCGCGAAGCACGATCGCAAACTCCTAGTTTTCGATCCTAGTGGTACATGGATGAGTCAATGGCAGCAACAATTTGCAGCACAACAAATCCCCTATTTGCGATCGCCTGCCGTCCATCATCCCGATCCAAACCCCAGTCAATTAAGAAACTTTGCAGAACATAGGTATAGTGAATTGTTTCCGCCCTATGACAGACCAGGAACAGAGCTATTTAATGATTTCTGTAATGAAGTAATTCGACGCTGGAAGTTAACGGATAAGGTTTATCCCGCCAAAGTAGTTCGGGTTTTACCAATTGAAAGTGCCTCTAGTTCTCGGTTTCAATTGGTTTTAGATACAGGAGAAACGATCGTTGCCCGTAGAGTAGTATTAGCTACGGGAAGCGGTAAAGTGCAGCTTCCTAATTGGGTAGAAAGCATTACCTCTGATTACCCCGCAGATAGATTGTGCCATTCGCAACAGATAAATCTAAACCAACTTAAGTTGACGGGAGAGCATATTTTAATTGTTGGTGGTGGCTTGACTAGCGGACATCTAGCCAAAGGTGCAATGAACTTAGGTGCAACTGTTACTCTAATGACTAGAAAAGAGTTACAGTCAAAGACTTTTGATGCCGATCCTGGTTGGTTAGGACCAAAATATCTCAAAGACTTTCACGCCGAAACCGATTGGTACGAGCGAGATCGGCAAATAAAGCAAGCCCGTAATGGCGGTTCGATGACTCCTGATATGATGCTGCAACTAAACCGAGCATCTTATGAAGGTAAGTTGACAATCGATGAGTGCTGTCAAGTTAGGAATGCACATTGGCAAAATAATCTCTGGCAGGTTAGTTGTCAGAATGGAAACCAACATAAGTTTAACCGTATTTGGTTAGCTACAGGTACGAGATTTAATGTTACCGAACATCCCTTGTTAAAAGACGTACTAAAGACTTATCCCCCAGAAATAGTTAACGGCTTACCCGTACTGGACGAACATTTACGTCTGCCCAAATCTAACTTCTTTATTATGGGTGGTTTGGCTGCGTTAAGAATTGGTCCTGTTGCCAGAAATATTGGCGGTGGAAAAATGGCGTGTCAGCGTATCGTGCCAGCAATTGTTAAACCCAGTTTGGCGATCTGATTTTTTCGTTTATGGGAGTTCTCGCAAAGGCGCAGAGAGATCTGGAGAGTTTTGAAGAGAAAGACGGGACGACGTTTTGTTTGAGTAAGATCGGAAAATGGAAAAGGAACTACAACTACATCGCCTTTTACAAATCTTGCCATGCTTCATCTTCCTCTGGGGCAAGCCAATCTTGAGCAAGTGCAGCTTCTGATAATAAAATTGTCTCTAACTGTTCTACTTGAGACGTATCTTGAACAGATTTAGCAAACTCTAGAACTTTTGGTAATAAAGAGTTGGAGACTCGATCTAGTTCCCTTACTATGATTTCTTTCTCGTTCATAGGTTTTTATCTTCTAGACATCTTATCTTTTAAATTTTAATGCTTTAGATACTTTGATAGGAAATTTCAGTGGATCGCATTACTTAAATTATGTAGTTGTAAAAATAGAGCGATCGCGCTTTCCAACCTATGAGAAATTCAACTATCTTGTACCATTGAACTAAATAGATTTAACCATTATCCCTAAATGCCAGTGAGTAAAACCAAAACAAAAGCAGACGATATTTGTCAGGTAAGATGTTTCAACACCGAGTTAGTTACTCAAATTAGGGAAACTTTTCCTTCAGAAGATACTTTAGAGGAAATGACGGTTATCTTTAATGCTTTAGCAGATCGATCGCGAGTTAAGATACTCTATGCCCTCAGAAACGGCGATGAGCTTTGTGTCTGTGACATTGCTGCCATGTTAAATGTCAAGATCGCTACCGCTTCCCATCATTTGCGGAAAATGCGCGATTTGAAATTGCTTAAATATCGTAATGACGGCAAATTAGCTTATTATTCGCTAAAAGATCGGCGAGTGACTGATATTCTTAGCTATTCTTTGCAGGAGTTGATTTAGCCCTTATTTAATACTTCAAGGTGTTTTCAATCCTTTTCCCTTTAACCTTATGCGAAGCGGTATCCTTTAGGATTTCCCAATCCTGACAGATTAATTTAGTATACATTCTAATGTTCTTTTGAGCGTTTGAAAGATATGATAAATATTATTCATTCAAACAGTCTTTTGAACGTTAAAATAAAATGGCAGAACATTGTTGTCAACACAAAGCAAAGGAATTAGAAAAACTACAAAAACGTCAAGCTAAAATACTGTGGATTATTTTGATAATCAATGCGGTGATGTTTGTGGTGGAGTTTGGTGGAGGAATTAAGGCAGCTTCTCTATCTCTGACTGGTGATTCTTTGGATATGCTAGGGGATGCTTTAGTTTATGGCTGTAGCCTATACGTGATTCAAAAAGGTAAAAAAGCCCAAGCGCGATCGGCAATACTCAAAGGCGGTATTATGTTTTTATCAGCGATCGCTGTATTTGCCAGAGCGACCTATCAATTATTTGCGCAAACCGTCCCCACAGTTAGTTTGATGAGCGAGATTGGTATTCTAGCTTTAGCCGCTAACCTAATTTGCTTTTTACTGTTGATTCGTCACCGTAACGACAATATTAATATGTCCTCTGTTTGGCTATGTTCTCGTAACGATATTATCGCTAATACTTCGGTGTTAGTGACTGCTGGATTAGTGTTTATCACTAATTCGTTTTTGCCAGATTTCATTTTAGGACTATTACTTACTGTGGTTTTTGCTCAATCTGCGGGAAAAGTTCTCACCCAAGCAAGAGCCGAATTAGTATAAATCAATATTGCTACCGCGCAGTGCCACTTCGTTATCGCCTGTTATGTATCAATGCTTTAAGACAACTGCGAAGTTGATTTAATATCTGATTAAGATGCCATTATGAATAGATTTCTTTCCACTAATAGCTATGACTACAGCAACTAATAGAACTCAACTTAACTCTAGTATTGGCGGGACAAAGAATGTTTACCACTGGAATTTTTTAGACCAACAATATCAAATAGTCTATGAAACCATCGGAGAGGGAAACCCCTTACTGTTACTTCCTGCTTTTAGTACGGTTTCCAGTCGCACCGAGATGAAAGGTATTGCTAATATACTGGCTACACAATATCGAGTTACAGTTTTAGATTGGCTAGGGTTTGGCGAGTCTCAATGCCCCCCTGTGGATTACAATCCCGCATTGTTTCAGCAGTTGTTGGGAGATTTTGTTAAATCTATTTTTAATAGCCCAATTATTCTCGTTGCTGCGGGTCATGCTTCGGGATACGCTTTAAAATTTGCCCAGGATAACCCAGGTATAATATCTCAACTAATTTTAATCGCTCCCACTTGGCAAGGACCTTTACGAGTTATGGGTTTACCCGATGGAGTAAGAAATGGGGTGAAAAACTTAGTGCGATCGCCCTTTGTCGGACAAGGGTTATACTATCTCAACACTACCCCTTCCTTTTTGCGCCTGATGTATAAACGCCACGTTTATGTGGATGAAAGTAAACTAACTCCTGAATTTATCGCCCAAAAACATCAAATTACTTCCAAAGATGGCGCGAGATATGCTCCTGCTGCTTTTGTTACTGGCGCGATCGATCCTATGACTAATAGAGAGGAGTTTTTGCAGCTTCTAGAATCTGTATCAATACCCATATTAATTATTCTGGCGGAAAATGCCCCACCAAAATCAAAAGCAGAAATGGAGGCAATGACAGAGTTGGAACAAGTGCAAACAGTAATATTAAGAGGAACGTTGGGAATTTATGAAGAGTATCCCGAAACGGTGACAGAAGCGATTCAGAATTTTCTTACTACTTAATCTAAACCCCAAATTAAATCAACATCATAACGACGAAACTGTTTGTCAGCACTCATCAGGCGAAGGTTTTCTGCGATCGCACTAGAAATCAAGATGCGGTCAAAGGGATCTCGATGATGTAAAGGGAGTTGATAAATGATGAAGGTATGATAGTGTTTGACATCAAGAGGCGCAATCTTAAGACTCGCCATTCTGCCAGTGATATACTTATCAGGTGGTTCGGGTAATGGTAGTTTGCCTAAACCTGCTTTAATCGCAATTTCCCAAGAACTAGCAGCAGAAAGATAAAGTTGATTTTTCTTACTTGTCAATAAAGATTTAGCCTTTTTCCCTAAGCGTTTTGGTTCTGTTAATGCCCAAAGAAAAATTTGTGTATCTATTAATATGTTCAATTTGCATTACCTTCAAACGCCGACAAAATATCTTCTGGTAAAGGGTCATTAAAATCTTCGGGAACAGTAAATAAGCCTTCATCTTGCCCTAAAATACGGTCTTGTAGCGGTTCTTCAACAGGAACGAGACGCACTATAGGTTTACCAGCTTTGGCAATAACAATATCTTCCCCTAAAACAGCGCGAGAAAGGAGTTGAGATAGATGGGTTTTGGCTTCGTGAATGTTAACCTGTGCCATATCGTAATATGTAAACTAAGCTATTAGCTAAGTCTATTTTATCTTGGCGAGAGTATTTTGCTGCATTCAGGAGATAATGGCGATCGCAATCTTGATTATTCTTTATTGTTTGAATCTAAAAAAAGAATTTTAGCCACTTCCACCAAAGCATCACTATTTGAAGATTCTGGGGCGAACATCATCCCAAGGGCATTACCGATAATCAAACTGGAAGCAAAAATCGCTATGGACTCTGGTGTAGTTTGAGATAACTTGTCGTTATCATCTCGAATCATTTGTCGTGCAAGCAAACAAAATTTATCTCTGTATTTCACCATCGCCTCTTGAAAGCGCGATCGCATTTCGGGATGCTTTCTGCCCAAAATCCAAAACTCAAGCAACAAATCAATCTTTTCTCGTTCGTCAACTCTGGCTTCTGAACTGACCAATTCTAAAAACTGTAATTTTGGATCGCTGGCTTGAATTTCGCGAGTTGTCAGCCACCAAACGATTAATTTATCTAACAGCGCCAGCAAAAGATCGTTTTTGGTTTTGTAATGGAAAAAGACAGAACCGCTACTGATACCCGCTTCGGCTGCTACTCGTCTTCCTGTTACTTTTTCTAGCCCCATTTTGGTAGCAACTCGCATTGTAGCTGTCAGAATTTGCTCTTTGCGCTCGAATTCGGCTATTTTTTGTCCAGGCATATTAGTTTAAGCAATTTTTCCCTTAAATTGTTTGCTTGAGTCTTGTCCAACTCTACTGGTAACTAGGCTTCTAACCCAAATTACTTTTACCACATTCTCTATTGACCCAATGGTTAATAAGTGATAAATTTTTATTGACCAAATGGTTAATAAAAAATAACCGCAACAATGAAGAATAATACCGATGTTTTAGTAGTGGGGGCAGGACTTTCGGGACTGTATGCAGCGCGATTACTGCAACAGGCGGGAGTATCTGTAGCCGTACTGGAAGCGCGAGATCGAATTGGTGGCAGGGTTTTGAGTCAACGTCTGTCTGATGGAACAACCATAGATTTAGGAGCGCAATGGATTAGTCCGAGTCAAAGACGCATCAACGCTTTGGTAGAAAAATATCAGTTAAAAACAATTATTACCCACACTCAAGGAGACTCAACAGTTAATGTAGGGGCAAGTCTGCAAAGGAATTCGGGGACAATTCCGCCGATGTCGTGGCTGAGTAAATTAGATTTGCTGCAAATCAGCTGGAGAATCGATCGCAATGCCAATCGATTTCCCGTCGATAAGCCTTGGCTGCATCCCCAAGCAGAACAACTCGATCGCCTATCTTTTGCTGACTGGTTAAAGAAAAATACCTTGACTGATGGAGCAAGAGCTTATTGGCGTTACGTTATCGAATCGGGATTGTGCAATAGTTCCGCAAAATTTTCTCCTCTAGAAGTATTGCAACAAGTTGCTTCCATAGGTGGTTTAAAACAATTAGAAACCGCAGAGTATGCTTTTTTCCCAGACGGCGCGCAGACTATTGCTCAAAAGCTGGCGGAAGAACTAGGTAACTGTATTCATCTCCAAACTGCCGTGCGATCGCTTGAATATGACGGTCAATTGGTCGGTTTGCATAGCGATCGAGGGAAATTTTATGGCAAGCGAGTGATTTTTGCTTTGCCTCCACAACTTATTGCCAAGATATCTTTCCCTTGTCAATTTGCCCGAAAATTAGCTCAAAGACCAAAAGAACTGGTACTAGGCAAAATTATTAAAAATATTATCGTTTACGAACGAGCTTGGTGGAGAGATTTAGGATTGAACGGTATTGCAGATACACCTAAAGAGCCGATTCAATATTTAGCAGATGTTTCCGATCGAGCGGGAAAACCTGGCATTTTAGCAGCTTTTATCAGTGGAAATGATGCGATCGGTCAGAATCAAACAGATAGTAAAGCCTACGAAACTTTAGTCTTTGATTACGTTGACAAAATACTAGGCAAAGCACCACTGTCACCCCAATACTTTAAAACAATGGATTGGACAGCAGAACCTTTCTCTTGTGGTGGTTATGCTTCTCGTAGAGCAATAGGCGAATGGATAAACGGACAAAACGCCCTCGCTCAACCTTGCGAACCAATTCATTTTGCTGGTACGCAAACAGCTACAGAGTGGCGGAGTTATATGGAAGGCGCGCTGCAATCAGCAGAAAGAGCCAGTGCAGAAGTACTCACAGCACTAGATCGCTATGTAGAACCTTTGAAAACTTATTAGCAGGAATTAAATTAAATGTTGCGACAATTAGACAACAATCTTTGGGTAGCAGAACAACCACTAAAATTTATGGGTTTGCCTGTAGGTACGAGAATGACCGTAATTCGATTAGCAGATAATTCTCTATTATTAATTTCTCCGATCGCTATTACTCCAGAAACGCAACAGCAGTTAAACAGTTTAGGAACTGTAAAATATCTAATTGCCCCTAATTTATTTCATCATTTATATTTGGCAGACTGTCAGAAAGTCTATCCCCAAGCTCAAATTATTGCCCCACCTGGCTTAGAAACCAAACAGCCCCAGCTAACCATAGCTAAAACCTTGACTCAAGACGAAATAGACTTTAATTCAGAACTAGAGTATCAACTATTTTCAGGATTTCAAGTCTTAATAATTCCTCAAATCAAAATAGTTAATGAAATAGTGTTTTATCATCCCAGCACCAAAACATTAATTATTACCGATTCCGCGTTTAATTTTGATGGTAGCTATCCTTGGATTACCCAATTTGCAATGAGAATTGTTGATAGCTATCAAACTCTCAAACCATCTTGGTTAGAAAGAATAGCAGTTCGAGACAAACAAGCAGCAAAAACGGCGATCGCGCTTATTTTAGCTTGGGATTTTGAGCGCGTAATTATGGCTCATGGCAAAATTGTCGAGACTAATGCTAAACAACAACTAGCTGCTGGTTATCAATGGCTCGTTTCGTAAAAACAACTCCTACCATAATCAGCAAAAGAGAATTTGAGTGTCAAAACTGCGATGATTTTTTAGTTAATACTTCGCAATCACAATACTATTTGGGAACTAATGAAGAATGGTTAACAATATTTTCCTGATAATGAAATCGATTATTATTATCTAGAAAAGCTTTGGAATTAGATTATGGTAGCGACAACCACGAACACCGTTCCCGTCACCGTGCTAACTGGTTATCTGGGTGCGGGGAAAACCACCCTCCTCAATCACATCCTAAACTACGAACACGGGAAAAAAGTAGCAGTCATCGTTAACGAGTTTGGGATAGTGGGTATTGATAATCAACTGGTAATTGATGCCGATGAAGAAATTTTTGCCATGAACAATGGCTGTATTTGCTGTTCGGTGCGAGGGGACTTGATTCGCATTATCAGTAAGTTACTAAAGCGTCGCGAAAGGTTTGACCACCTGGTCATTGAAACTACTGGTTTGGCTGACCCTGCACCCGTAATTCAAACCTTCTTTGTCGATGAAGATATCAAAGACAAAATTAATTTAGATGCAGTAGTTACGGTAGTGGATGCCAAACATATTCAGCAACATTGGTCGGCCAATGAAGCACAGGAACAAATTGCTTTTGCCGATGTAATTCTTCTCAATAAAACCGATCTCGTTAATCCCCAAGAGTTAGATGAATTGGAAAACAAAATCAAAGCCATGAACGGCATGGCGAAGATTCACCGTACTCAAAATTCTGAACTAGGAATGGATGCCTTATTGGGAGTACAGGCGTTCGATTTAGACCGTGCTTTAGAAATTGCCCCCGAATTGCTCAATGGAACTACTACCCAACACGATTGGACAGTAAATTCTTTTGCCATAGTGGAATCTGGAGAACTGGACGGTCAAAAACTTAATCATTGGTTGGATAACCTATTAGCGACTAACGGGGCAGATATCTTTCGTATGAAAGGTATTTTAAATATTGCGGGAGAAGAAGACCGCTTTGTTTTTCAGGGAGTGCATATGTTGTTTGATGGCAAACCAGATCGTCCTTGGAAAGAAGGAGAAACCCGTAAAAACGAATTAGTTTTTATCGGTCGCAATCTGGATCAGGCACAAATGAGAAAGGACTTTAAGCAATGCATGGTGTAGGAACAAAAGGGAAAATTTTATTCGAGCAACAGTGGCAAGGTAATTTCTCAGAGTACGTTACCGCAGTAGCTTGGTCTGCCGATGGTTTGTTGGCTGCTAGTTCGGCTGCGGGGGAAGTGGTTGTATGGCAAGATGGCAACTTAGTTAGGTTATTTCCTGGGGATATAGAATCTATTGACTGCCTGGCTTTTTCTGTTGATGGTAAGTATTTAGCTGCTGGCGGACAGGATGGCAAGGTTAGAGTCTGGTCAATTCTCCCTGCTTCTGTGCAAAGAGAAGTAAAATTAATCGCTACCCTAGATAATGCTCCAGCCTGGGTTGATAAACTGGCTTGGAGTCCTACTTGCAACCACTTAGCCTTTAGTTTTGGGCGTTATGTGCAAATCTGGGATGTAAACACTCAAACAGTTGTTACTACTCTATCTTTTGCTAACTCCTCGGTTTTAGATTTAGCCTGGCGACCGAATGGAGAAAATATTGCGATCGCAGGTAAGGTCGGAGTCAGAGTATGGTCCACTCAAGATTGGGATGATGAACCATATGTTATTGATATGCCCTCAGCAAGCATCTTTATAACTTGGTCTAAGGACGGTAAATATATTGCTTCTGGTAATTTCGACAATACCATCACAGTTCTTGAATACGGCAACCTTAGTCCTTGGATTATGCGAGGTTTTCCTGGTAAGATTTCCAACCTGGCTTGGTCGCCAAGAGAATCAAGCAATGCACTTTGGCTGACCGCGTCTAGTGTAGAAATCGTTGCTGTATGGAAAAAAGAAACTAATGATGAAGATGATTGGAATGCTAGTGTTTTAACTTTTCACGATCGCAAAGTTCAGGCTTTAGAGTTTCATCCTCATAGTTTATTACTAGCTTCTGCTGCAGATGATGGTTGGTTGTGTTTGTGGACAAAAGCCAAACAAGTAGGGCAAGTATTAGAAGGTGCTAAGGGTGGTTTTTCCTGTCTGGCTTGGAGTCAAGATGGTAAACAGTTGGCTGCTGGCGGTCAGGATGGAGAATTAATTATTTGGTCGGAGTCTAAGCGAGGGAAAGGTTTTGGTTGATTTTCGTTTGGTAGCTCCGATCCAAAAGTTTGAGTATCGCACCTACCATCAACATCTAATCGTATTGAAAACTATAATTAATGTCTTTGAGTACTGGAAAAAAACTAATAGCTTCTGTTGTGATATGCCAATAGTAATTCTCAGGAAAATTATTTATAATCCCATCTTCTATTAAAATTGCGACAAAGTATTGAAATAATGAAAGACTTAGGGGAATTTTATTTTTCTTTATAGATTGAATTTTTTTAGTAATGTGATTAATATTTTTTTTGATATTCTTTTCTTGTTTAATACTCATATGAAGACGATATAGGTTATCAGCAAAACGGCTCATATCTTTTGGTTTTAACTCTATAGGAATTTTGCTGGTTTCAAATAATTTGCTCGCTTCAGTTGAGATATAACGTTTAATTTTTATTTTGCCATAGTCGTTATCTTGAATAAACTCAGAGGTTTTCTCAAAAGCAAGAATCAACATATCTAGCTGTTCAACAGTTGCTTTTATTTGCGAAGCTAAACGCAATTTTCTCCAATCAACTTCAGCATTTTTATACACAAGATCGTGTGTTGAGACTGACCAAGCGTGTTCAAAAGCACTCTTTATTTGAATTTCAAAGGTTATTTGAGAAATATTGAATATATTCGTGGCTAAATCTTCATTTTGCTTTAGCCGAACATAAACTCTGGTTGAATCAAATTTAAATGTATCTGGAGGCTTTTTATTTTGTCCTCTTTTCACTATATGAATAATTTGGAATGTATTTCGGCAAAAATCTAAGACTTCTTTTTCATGAGACAAGGTAGGTATGATAATTGTACAGGCAAACAAATCATCTAAATCTGACCATTGTTTAAATCTTCCTGTCTCAATTTTTTCAGCTAAAGATTCAATACTTTTAATTCGGGAAGTAAACGCATATCCTCGGCGATCGCAAAAGTTTAAAAGCGTCTCTCTGCCTCTTCTAGCAACTTCTTCCACAAAAGGCTTATATTCATTATATTTTCGCTCTAGTATAGAAGGATAAATCATGAATCTAGGATTTTTCTAAATTAAGACTTCCTTCAATTAAAGATTTCATAATTTTAATTCTAGTTTTTCTCGGATTAGCATCTGTAAAAGCAAACTTAACAGCTTGATAGTAATCTAATGCTTGTTTTTGGTAGTTACTTAGCTCATCTTTGGATTTTTCTTGTAGTTCCTTATCTTCAACAGTTTTTAGAAAATCACTAATTCTAGTTCCAACTTCTTCATCAATAGTTAGTTTCTCTTCACGGTGCAATTCGGCAATTGCACCAAATAAAGAATAAAAATCTGCTTGGTTTTTTAACCTTGTTTTAGATAAGTTTGTTGATGGTGATAAATCCAGGATTTTTTTGATAGTTTCAACAGTATGTCTGAACTCAGATTCAACATCATCCTTATCATCCCATTCAATATCTCGTTCGCTAAAAGCTGTATCTAGATACTCTGAGCTATATGTTTTAGCTCCTTCATCCAAGAAAAGCAGTAGTTGAGATACCATTTCTACATCTTTCATCTGCTTTTTCGATCTAGAATCGATTCGAGGAAAGTTTTGATTTTTGTCCCCTAAGTAATCAAACATCCAGGTAGTTAAATCTTCTGCCACGCTGATAAAAATACCATTGAACTTAGCATGACGAAGCTCTTGAGGAGTAAGTTTAATAACGTTACGATTAATGCGATCGAATATATTACCAATTACTTGCTCGTCAGATGATGGTAGATATTCAATAGCAAATTGATATTTCCAAAAGTTTTGTTTATCTTCTGGCTCTAAATCCTGAAAGTATTTACCCCGTAATCGCTGAATTGTCGATCTTTCATAAACTGGAAATTGGTTATTAGCAAATTCAAACAAAGTGGACAATCTCTGTTTGCCATCAACTACACTAACCATCGATACTCCTTCAGGAGTTATTTCTTGATAGATAAAGATTGCTGGAGCAGGATAACCATTAAGTACCGTATCAATAAAATAATCTTTATAGTCTTGATTCCAAACACTGCGTCTTTGATAAGGCGGATCGAGATCTAAAAGTTCTCGATTATAAAGATCCCAAAACCAAGAAATAGTCTGAAAGTTAATTGCTCTCGTTATTGTCTTGCTCATTTGGTTATCTCAGTAAGCTTGTTCATTCATATACCATTTATTTTGGCACTTTCTATAAGATGTTTCTATAGAGTCGCGATCACATCATGTATCTTTTTGAATAATTTCAGGCGATCGCTCTTTGTATCTGCTTTTCAAAACTAATTGTTAGTGGCTATTCCTTTACTCTCTTGAAGTAGAACAGTTCTGTATCTCCTTCGTCTAAGTTATACACTATGCCACTCGGTTCATATGACATGCTTGCCATGAAAGCTTGCATGGGGGCATTTGATTCGTTTGTTGAAGTGAATAGTTTTGCCGTATTGCAAGTTTTCTCCAGTCGTTTCACTAGCGCGGATGCAATGCCCCTGCGCCGATATGCTTCTTGCACGATTAGCATCGATATGAATCCGTAAGAGAAGAAGGTATACTCTAGTACAGCATATCCGACTACTCGCTCATCAATGAGTACGATGATGGCACAACCCCTTCTTACCCACTCCCGAATATGCTGCCGTCTAGTTTCTTCGGTGGCAGCAATGCGATCAATCGCGATAATTCCATCAATATCATGCTCTGTTGCATTCCGAATCTTCATTGTCTTGTTCCCGCTAACTATTTAGGGTTTGCTGAAAAACTTAGATTTGATAATGTATCTGCTTAAAAGCTCCTAGCTCTTAGCTTTCAGCTCTTAGCTTTTAAAAAATTAGGTTGTATATGTTGTTATGTGCAAGGAAATTTCCCCAATTGACTCAAAAAC
>JBCDCO010000121.1:0-16279 GCA_039181635.1 Cyanobacteria bacterium P01_G01_bin.19
ATATTTTGTTCACTTCAAGCATTTGTTCGTTTGGAGAAAATGCGTTCGACCAACTTAATTTCTAATTGGTATCAAGTACAGAGAAATTTGTTTACTCTCGTTATCCGTGAATATATTCTAGAAAATCTTTCAGCTACCCCTTTTGCTTAATTTACATAGTGTTAGTTTTTTGTCAATGCGTAAGTCCTAATTCCCTATTTTAAGCGACTGCGAAATAAAACTTAACGGCAGATGTACTTTTAATATGAAGCGTAAGGTTCGCCCAGAATTTAACCTAATCGGAGAAGGCTCAATTAAAGTATTAGGAGCAGAAATGCGTGGCAAAGGAGAAATAAAATCTCTGCCATCGCCTAACCAAAGCGAGAAAAGCGACTTTTTTGAAGTCAACATGGAGGGCAATTTATTATGGCAGGGTCGAAAATGGCTGGGTGGGAAAATATCAGTAGGTTCGAGGGGACTGTCTCTTTCCGGCACAACAAATTTTGGTCTGAAATTAACCCCTAGCAATTTACCAGGAACAAACGTTAAGATAGCTAGCTTATTTTTGCAGGTTCAAATGGAAGGAGAGTTGAAGTTAGATAAAAATAAAAAACTTACCTACTTTATGTTTATAGGATTCTGGACTTTGGGAGCGGCAATGGCAGGTACTGGAAATTCAACGAACAAACAGATGCTACCACTTGCATCTAGTCAGTTTGTTTTCACGAGCAATGCTGGCTTGAATACCAATAATGAATATTTCAAAGAATTATTTCGCATTGATGGTTTCTCGTTTTTTCCTTTTGATGACACTTCAATTGCACTACCGACAATAACTGTACAGAAAAAGGATGGGGCAATAACATTATTGCAAACAGGTAAAAGAGGATCTTCATCGACAGCTCCTGCTGTTGTTGAGTTTTATACCCCTTTGGGTTATGTTGGTTTTGAAGGTCCAGCGTTCGTACCTCCTTATTTTAATAATCTACCCAGAGCATTAAATCAATCAAAAAATTTGTATAGTGCCTATGAAGTTCGTTTTGATGACACCCCTATAAATATTAACTTCAATGATTTCAGTAATATCAAACTATTGCTAGTTCTCGAATCCGATCCAAATAAAAACTTTCCCATGAAGCTGAAGCTAGAATCAGAAGACGCTGTGAAATACATTTCGTTTTGATACAAATTAGCAATAAGCAATAAAAAAAGCTGTAATATGGTTCAAATAAAATAGACTTGTTCGTGGCGAGTAGCATCGGTGAAAAGTTAATCGAGGAGAGGCGAAAAAGGGCTTCGACAGTCGCTCTACAGGTTGTGCTGAATTCGGAATGTTTGGGTTTAGGATTGTCTACGGATATTTCCTTAGCGCGTCCAGCCGAATTAGGAAACCTCCACCAAAGAGAAAGCGAGTAAAGCAGAATGTGAAGCTGGGGGACCGCCGTGAGTCGGTCTTACCCAGAATGAGTTGGGACACCTTTAAATAGAAATTTATTTAATTTAAAGGGTAGGTTGAGAAAAGTCATACGGCACTTTTAAAAAGTACTGTAAAAAGGTTAGTCGTCAACTTTTAAAAGGTTTAGCGATTAACCTTTTCCTGTTTTTACGATTTATTTTTTTTGATATAGTCTAATTCCAATTTCTCTCATCACGTAATATCGTTTTATTTTTTAGTTAAGATAGATGATTAATACGTAAAAAGGAAATTAAGATAATACCGAAGAGATTTTAGGTTTGTTGAAGATGAATTGGAACAATACGCAGCTAGATGGCAAGTTACCAATTACCTTAAAATGTGCGAAACGAGCTGGAGATATAATGAATTATGTTGACATTCATGAGCGACCTCAAGTGAGTTACAGTTTTTACATGTAGTCTGAGTAAAATACATTTTGATTTAAAATCACACAGGACTTACGCACTTCAGCAGTGTAAACCTCGATCTACCGTTACCAACTCGCTCTTCAAACAACGAAATTTCGTTCAATTGCGTAAGTCTTGTCACAATCATTTACAGGTACAGAGAAGGTTCTTCTTTATTTGCTTTAATTGGTACTCGTGTTTGTTCTGGCTGGGTTATGACGTTGGCTAACACTCCTTCTTCTGCCTCTACAAAAAGCTCCAAAATGTCTAATTTTACAGAATCATTGATTTCACTCAATACTTTCCAGCCCTCGCTATCTGCTTGAGCCTCAAACACTGAAGAAGCTACGCCATTATCTATTTCAGAAACTGATAGCCGTTGTCTGTCTTCTGATAAATTAATCTGCAGCTTATGGACTTGTAGGCGATGGTTGAGTTGGTCTAGATCTCCTTCGTAACTGGAGATTAGATCGACCATTTCTCTATCTATGTCATAATCTGGTGCTGAATCAACCGTTGTTTCTGGTACTTCGACTTCTTCGGCAGCTTCAGTTTCGGTTTTTGCCTCGGCAACAATGTCTGTCTCTATTTCAGTCCTAACAGGTACTTCTGCCATATAATCGTTGGCTACTACTTCTACTTCAGTCTTAGCCTCAGTTTCTACCACCATATCTTCTGGATTAGGAGCAGGATTTATGGCTTGAGCTTGGGGTTCAAGGGATGCTTGAATTGCTTCGAGATTTTTTTCGATCTTAATCAACTCTTCTAGCATCTTGTCGAGGGTTTTCTCGATCGCGTCGAGCTTTTCGTCGAGAGATGCGTTGGATTTTAGAAGTTTGTCGATCGCTGTATCTGTGGGTTCGGGTTTAGATGGTGCTGGTGGGGTAGGATTAGTAGGAACAGCAGCAGTATTTTTAAATTTGGTTTCGGGTTTGGGAACTGATGTATTAAAAACATCTGTATTAGTTACGGGTGGTTTGTGTTCTGGAGCGATAAAATCATCTCCTACTAGATCCATTTTAAGATCGATCGCTCTTTTCTTCTCCTCAACCAGTTTCATCTGTTGGGCGATACTTTTTAACCGAGCTTCCTGAATTCCGGCGGGGATTCCGTTGATGAAGCTGCAAATGATGTTTAAGGTATCGCCATAAAGTTGTATCGGATTGACTTCTCCTTTAGCCATATCTTTGAGAGCCTTGCCAATATTTTGATTGAGGTTGCCTACAGTCTGTAAGTTTTGATTGGTAGTTTTTATTGCCTTCGCTATCTTGGGGTTATGGATGGGATTGGGCTGAGGAATAGGTGTTGATACAGGAGGAGAAGCTATGGTTGCATTGGGAAGTCGATCGGCTATAGGTGCATTACTATTATTAAGTGCAAAGTTATTTTCTTCGGTAAAAGCAGGAGGATTCTGAGTATTTGCCTGAGAAGGTTTGACCAAGGCAGCAAGACCAGCTACTGCTGAATTAGGTTTGGTCGCAAAAGACTGAGGTGGAGTCGTCGCTGGATTCATTGCCTGAGCCATCGTCTGAGCTTTAGACATAGTTGGTGCGTGAGAAGTCGGTATTGCTCCAGGCATAGCTTGAGTAGGCATAGTTCCAGTTTGGATTGGTGCAGTAATGGGTACTGCCGAATTTATCGGTGGTATGGTTGCAGAAGTTGTAATAGGTGAAGGTTGAACGATACCGAGATTGGCTGCAATACGAGCCGAAACTATATCGGGACGCAGATAGGTTAATTGTTCTGGAGCGGCTTTTGTTCCCTGGGGTAAAGAATCTTTGATGAGAAAATAACTCGTACTGGTGCGATCGCCAATGCTGGCGGTAAGTTCACTCACGGGGTTTTGTTGACTCTTTAGCTTTTGCTCTTTGGCGTTGAAAGTAACGCGGGGATAGTTACTGTCCTGAAGAGAATTAGTATCGGCTATTCTTTGAGCGGTAGCAATATAGATTTCGGGTGCGTACATTCCACCCTGCTGACACTGCTGCACCGAAGCTTCGAGGATGCTTTTGATGTAGTTAATTTGGTTGGGGTCTTGAATGCGATTATTTTTTCTTTTGCTGTAAACCATGATGTTGTTGATTGTTTAAAGTTGTTTTAAATCTCTAGCTGATTTCGATTCGGTTGGGGGTCGTCAGGGCGATCGCTTTCAATTGCCTTATGCTTCATGGGTAAAGTTTTACGGTATTTTTCTCGCTTGTTAAGGATCGAACTCAGACGGTCTTGATTTATTCTTTGAGTTTTAGCTGTCTCTCGGCGACGAGCTTTACTGCGTAACTTTTTCGGGCTTTTGGGAAGTTCTTTATGGGGAACGATAATCGAACCAGGTTCGATAGAAAGTTCTACGGTTTTACCGTCGGAGGTTGCCTGGGCTTTGAAGTTAGCCGAGACAGGGAGTTTATTTGAATCTTGGGCGAACATTCCCAAAGAATAGTAGTTGCCGTCTCCAGGATTCTGCATGTAAACCATGGGATCTCCATGACGGTCTGAGTTGGGGTCGTTGAAGGTAGAGACGAAAAAGTTAAGTTGGCGATTCTGATAATAAGCAGAGTTAAAGTCGTGTTGGGCGTAGGCATTTTTATCCTTACCCAGTAATTGAACCTGGCTTATCTCCTGTCCCAAAGCCTGAGAAACTCTTTCTGGCAGTACGGAAAAAACCAGAGAAGCTTTACGGCTTGTCTGACCCATTAACCAGTTCATGTGTCTGGGGGCGACGATACTCACTGGGTTGTATTTTTTTGTGCCTGAAGTAAAGGTGAACAGTTTGTTGTAAAGCTGGCGATCGCTATTAAATAAACTCTGTCTGGCTTGTTTGAGATCGATAAAATCGTGGTGACGGGCAATCTGAGGATCGTGAAAAGGCTCGAATAGCTGCTTGACGTGAGGAGCTATGTTTTTGATGGCAAATACTACACAGGGTTTACTGGGATGAACCGTCGCCTCGAAGTCTTGACCTTGAGCATCCAACATTTCCTTGATGTAAACGGCACAGTCTTTTCTACCCTGGCTGGCAAAGAGACTAGATTCAAAGGGAGCTTCGACAATATAGGCAGGTTGGTCTTTGATTAAGTCTCGTCTGTATTGGTGTTTTTCCTTTTGATAGGTGTAGATACTCGGATCGAAGTGACGACAGATCTCGATGCACTTACGACGGCATGAAGTTTCGGAACTATTGTTATGCTGTTTTTGCCAGAGAGTAGCAGCCAGTTCATCTTTGGCAACGCTACTTAGTTGAGCCGTCATGATTTGCTCTTTAATTCCTGCGTAGGTTCTGGCAAATCTTTCTTTAATCTGTTGAGAATCGCTAACTTTCTCGCGAACGATGAGTTTTACGTTGTCGTTGTATTGCTGGAGAATGTTTGATGACAATCGAGCGATCGCAGCTTTGGTAGTATCGTCTATATTTTCCTGACTCTGCAATAGATGTTTGTATTGACTGACGGACATCTCTTTTAGCTCGCAGCTTTCCCATATTTGGTTGATGCGACGGGGTAAGATATCTACCACCGAACCATTTTCGGGTACTGGCATCGGGGCAGAGCTAAATACCCGATCGTCCTGTTTGAAATCGAAAAAAGGTAGGGCAAAAGCCTGACTGTTAAGCCGTCTATTCAAGTCTGGATAGTAATCTGTGTAGCGAGACGATGATTTGGGACTGTCTACCTCAACCTGTAACGAATCGAATAAAACATCCATCAGTTCTCGCTTGAATTTTAAGAAGTAGTTTTGGTCTTGAAGGTCGGCTTCGGGATTGGGTTGAGAACAATTAACTCTACCAATAGCGTTGGCTATGCGACCGATAGAATTTAATCTGACGGCTAGTGCCATGTGTTTGAGGTCGGACTGAGGGTAAGCTTTTTTCTGCTTTTTAACTACAGGATTAAAGTCGCGGTTTATATCGTTCCCTTCGGCATCTAACTGTATTCGTGCGCTGCGTGTCTCTGCTGCAATGGTAGGAAGCAGATCGCAGGGAGTACAAACTAACTGGTCGCCATCGAAGTCACACTGATGGTACTTCATGGCATCGTCGGGATTGATAAAGACGCATCCTTTAGTATCGATTAGTTCGGGGATTTGGTCGTTGTCTACAATATAACGACGGATATTATCTTTGTTGATTATGGGGTAGCGGGTAACTATCACCTCAGTACCGTTGAGGATATGGGGGGCTATTACCGTACCTGGTTTGATGTCGGCAGGTTGAGCCATCGCCGATTCTAAGGTGTTAGCTCCCTTGGTTGCTAATTCCAACCAGCGTTTGCGTAGTTGGTCGCGACAAAACGAAACTATTTTGGGATGGTTGGCTAGTTCTCCTCTAGTATCGGCACGCAAAACCTCAATCAGACCGAACTCGTTTTTGTCTTCAACCTCTTCTTCTTCTAAGTTTTTTAGCTTCTGCTTTTGGTCGTGGTTTTTAACTAAATATTGAGCTAAAAGCTGATAGTCGTTTTGAATCGACTTTAAATACTCAGCCTCGGCTACGGTAGCGGGGACGATATCCTGCTCGATCGCCTGGGGAGAATACCACTGAGTTAGCTGCCAAGAATTACTATAATCCTGAAGCTCGGCATTGGAGTTATTTCCCAGCACTACTTCTGGCATTTGATATACTCCACAGGCAAGGCGATCTCGTCCCCAATCATAGGCATGTGCCAGAACGTCTAAAGCTTGTTTGCTCGGCTGCTGGAGGATGTAGCTGCCATCTTTAGGATCGATTTGATACTGGACTCCTTGGTTTTGCAGGATAGTCGGCAAATAGTCGAGATCGGCAAGTTGCTGCTGGTTGAGATTGGGTTTTGGGGTCAACCGCCACTGGTTATTTATTTGGCTGACCTGCATTGGTCCCGTGTTGTTTGCCCATCCCTTAATCGAACTGCGATCGAGAACCAAATCGTAGCCGCGATTTTCGGTGCGTCTACTATCTATAGCTACCGTCCCTTTAGCGATAAAGGCTGGTAGAGGGCTATTGGGGCTAAAATTTGCCAGACGAAATTGAAAAGGAGTATTCTCTTTTCCTCCCAGCATTTTTGCCAAGCGTGGCGAAATTTTACCGTGACAATCCCCGACCCGCAGATCTTTAGCTACCTTACGTTCCATCTCGCTTTCATGCTCGAAATCGACGATTTTAACGGTAATATGTCGATCTAAATTAGCAATACCTTTATGCGTAGCGGTATCCTTTAGGACGGTGCAGCTAGATACTAGTAGAGAACCGTATCTACAGCAGTGGTCGGGTTGTGAGGCAAAAAAGCGATCTCGTACCTGTGCTGCTACTTCGGGTTCGCTCATGTATACCGTACCCCCAGAGGCTAACAGGACTTCGGTACACTTACCTAAGTTGAGGCGATCTAGCTGGGAGAAATAAGCCTGAAGATTGTAGTCGCGATCGCCTGTAGCCCTAAGCAGGTCATCATCAACCTTAACGGCAACGATTTTATCTTGAGCATCGGGAACTAACTGAGATAAGACACAATTTCCTAAATCTTGATGTCCGTCAAAATTCTGATGAGCGATATTGTAAACCCTGACTTTCAAGCCAGGATCTGGGGTTTTGCTCATGGTTTTCTCTTATAATCTTGAAAGTTACATCCGCAGTTTAGGTTGGGTAAATTCTATTAGCCCTAACTAACTTAATAAACTGGGTCGAACTAAAGTCCCATACACAATTGAGAATTTATTTGCCATGAGCGTTGGATGTAGTAATTTTCCAGTAAAAGTTCCCAAAGGTTTCAATTACGATGCGGTAGAGCGAGCATTAGAACAAAAGCAGTCAGTCTCTCTAGCAGATGAGGCTTGTTATGTCGCTCTGCAACTGTGCATTCAAGATTATCGCCAAATGTTTGAGGCTAATTTTATTGATGGTCGGGATGGTGCTTACACCATTGATTATGAATACCAAACCTTTCCTTTCTACTTGAAAAGCGATGTTGAAAGCCCCTGTCTTTTCAAGCAGGGGATGAAAACAAGCGAACCGTTCAGGTTAGATAGCTTTAGCTATCCCGAAATATGATATAATTCTCTCAAGTTTTAGAGGTCGAGATGTACAGTTGTCAACAAGTATTAGTAGGTCGAAATAACGACTTAATTAATATATTAACGTTCTTGTGCAAGGAGTCTCATAAACTCACCAACATGGGAATATATTTAGCTCGTCAACTGTACTTCAAAGCCAAGAAAATTATTGGTAAATATGATTTAGAGAAAGAGTATAAAACCAACTATCACTACAAGGTTTTGCACTCTCAAGCAGCACAGCAAATATTAAGAACTGTAGCAGAATCTTTTAAGTCCTACAAAGGTTTAGTCAAGGCATACAAAAAAGGAGAGATAACTGATAGACCAAGAATACCAAACTACAGAAAAAAAGGTGGTTTTGCGACAGTTAGTTATCCCAAGCAAGCACTTAAATTAAAAGACAATCAGATAAGAGTACCACTAGGCAAGACTTGTAAACGTTGGTTTGGTTTAGACAGTTTTAATATATCAATGCCTAGCAATCTTGATTTTGCAAGTATTAAAGAGTTGAGAATATTACCTCGAAACAAGTGTTTCTATTTTGAGTTTGTCTATACAAAAGAAGTAGAGAAAGTAAAGCTTGATTCAAATAACGTACTAGGAATTGATCCTGGATTAAACAATTGGTTGACTTGCGTATCTAATGTTGGGACTAGCTTTATCATTGATGGCAAACATATTAAGTCAATGAATCGTTGGTACAACAAACAAGTAGCAACTATTAAAGAAAATAAACCACAAGGCTTTTAGAGTAATAAGCTTGCTACGATAACTGAAAAACGCAACCGACAAGTACGCGATGGTATTAACAAAGCAGCAAGAATTGTAATATCTTATTGTCTAGAAAATAATATAGGCACTGTTATTTTTGGTTGGAATAAACGCAACAAAGATTCAATCAATATCGGTAAGAAAAATAATTCTGAGTTCGTACCTATCCCTACAGCACGACTCAAAGATAGAATTGCTCAAATGTGTGAGCAACATGGCATTCAGTTTATTGAAACTGAGGAATCATATACCAGCAAAGCTAGTTTCTTAGATGGTGACTATCTACCTGTTTATGGTGAGAAACCCAAGGATTGGAAGCCTTCTGGACGAAGAACTAAGCGTGGCTTGTATCGTGTTGGATACGGACAATGGTATTTGAACGCCGACTGCAACGGAGCAGCTAATATCATCCGCAAAGTAAGCAGAACGTTAGGTTTAGAACTTAGCCGACTGTCTAGGGGTGTTTTGAGTCATCCCCAAAGGTATCGCCTTTGGTCAGTTAATGAAACGTCGAAAGATGTGGCTTTAGCCCGTCTGTAGAAATTCACTTAGAATCCCCTCGGCTTTAGCCAGGGGAGTACTCAATATGTGCTACATCCGCCTACTCCCGTAGATTGGGAGCATGATTCGGTGGAGACGATGATTGATAAATCTACTTTTTGGGATCGGCTATGACTTGTCTTGAGAACATCTGAATGGGAGCAATTAAGATTAAAGAATAAATTATCTCACTTTCAACTAATGGTTAGTAAAGAAGTCTTAAAAGAAATTGCTGCCAATGTGCAAATATTTTCTGACGTAGAACAAAAAGAAAGGTTTCTCTTTGTAGTCGGAGCTTTGGTTTCCAGGCTGATTAGCTGGAAGAAAGCAGCAGAGATTATGGAACTTGAGGTCGAAGCTCTTCTACAAATTCTTGAGTCTATGGATATCGAATTTTCATATCTCGGTAGCGAAGATATCGCTATAGAGAGAAACTGGTAAAGCGATATTCACAGAGCCTCATCAATATCGCCAATATCTTCTTCAAAATCTTTTAAGTTTGATAGAACTTCTAATAACGATTTTTTCTCTTCTTGTTGTAATTGATGAAATTCCTCTACAAGTTCGTTTTCTGTAATTCCCCGATCGACAAATAGTCGGTCTAATTTTTCTGCGGCTATTTTCAAAGATTCTATTTGTTCTGACTTTTTATGAGTTGGTAAAAAATAACCGACAGTCTGACTATGATGTGTGACAGCAAAAGGTTCACCGACACTGATGTATTTCTCTAAATCATTTCTAAATTCTTGTAGCCTAATTCTTTTCAACTGCGTTTGACTCCTTGCACAATTGATTACTGCGTTTTGTAGTCTTAACTAACCTTAATTCCAGCTTCTCGATTTGCGTCGGTGTGAGGACGAATAACAATCTCAATATCTTGACCCAGCAAATTCAGAAATTTAAAAAGGCGATCGCTAGAAAATCCATCTAAATTACCTCTAGTGAGTGCCGATACTTTAGGTTGATTGATGCCTAATATCTCTGCTGCTTCAACCTGAGTTAAATTTCGCTCTTGAATGACCGTACAGATTTGATTGGCTAACTCCGCTTTAGCTAGGTAAAGGGATGGTTCGGGTATATTTAAGTCGGCAAAAACATTGCCACTACTTTCTTCTCTGTGATTGACTTCTGCCATAATGCTGCCTCTTACTAATTTGATAACTGTTGATAATCGTCTTTTGCCTGTTGCAGTCGTTTCTTAATCAAGTCTATATCTTGCTTGGGGGTAGAAATTCCTTTTTTGGACTTCTTTTGAAAAGCATGAAGCACGTAAATTATTCCTGCGAATTTGACTGTATAAACTGCTCTATAAGTATCGCCATCGAATCTTTCAACAATCTCTAGAACGCTAGCACCACCAAAACCCTTCAAAGGTTTGGTATTTATATGTTTACTACCCAACTGAGCTTGAAACAAAGCAAAACCTACCGCCTGCCGTACTGCGAGAGGAAAATTTTGCACCGCTTTTTTGGTTGAGCCGAGCCAAATTACAGGTGTTGGTTGTTTGTCATCCATATATCCTAAATATGGGATATTTACGCCTGTTTGTCAACATTCAGCAGGACGATGCTGCATTAACTTCGTCAATTTGAAAGTTAATTCATGAATAGCCAGCATCTAATAGCCAACACAATTTCTCTCCAGAACCAGCAATAAGCATTAAGGTTGGGAGACAATTTATCTGCATCTCGCTTTTCATATGTTCAAACAGTCGGTGATCGCATTCACTAGGACTAGAATTATAATCATCGGGATGAGAATGCCATTCACCTATGTACTCAAGCATTCCTGCTGTTCTTTTGCCGATTGCCACAATTGTATCTTTTAAGCCACTACTACCAATGATTGGTGAGTTTCGCCATTTCTACCACAGAGATAATTGACCTTTACTAACTGGACTATATTTACTTCTATGCAAGTTTAAATGGCAAGCAGCGCAAACCGCCTGTAAGTTAGAAATCTGATTTTGTGAAGGGTCATGATTTTTATGATGAACCTGCAAAATATCCGCTGTCCACTCTCGACGGGGTAAATCTTGGGGTTTTTCACCTGGACAATAGCATTTTTTTCCGCAGCATTGACATCGCCAATCAGCAGCTTCTTTTACTTTCAATGCTATATCTTTCCAATTTTTGGGGTAGTGATTGGGATTTACAGGCACTTTTGGTTTTGGCGATCGCTCAACACAATTATCTTACCGTATTCGGCGATCACCAAAGTTATATTCCTCAGCTAAAATAAAAATGAGAAGATGAATGAATTAAAAACTGAGATTTTCGTTGCTGCCACAGAAAGTAAAATCTGATTGACTTTTAAATCAATTGATAGAAAAATAAAAGAAGGAGCGATCGCTAACTTGAGTCAGTAATCACTCCCAGACAGGTGCTACCAACACCCAGTCTTTTAATCTTTATCAACTAACTAAAATGATATCATCCGAACTAGTTTTCGTTCAACTAGCTCAACTTAAGAGCTATGTCTGCATTGTAGAATTAGCTATGTCTTTGGAAGCATCTGTTTCTCAGGTCAGACATAGACTTAAGGAATTAGGAGATCGCGTAGAACACAATGATAAAGATGAATGGCGGGTAGTTAAAAGTGTTGTTTCAGAACGCATACTGTCAGAAGCAGAAAAAGCAGAACGAGACGATTTAGAACGTACAGTTCAACAGGCTTTTTTTGTTGCTGGTCAAGCTTTAAAAGCATTACGAGATAAAAGACTATACAGAGAAACTCACGCTAATTTTAAATCTTATGTTCGCGATCGTTTTGATTTCACTAGACGTGCTGCTGATTATTTAATTTCGGCTGCTGAGATAGTTGAAAATCTTAAAGCTGCGAATTCTCCCACGTTTCAAGAGAACAACGAGTCGGAGTTAAAACGAGAACAAATTGTTCTCAAAACTAATGTACTACCCACTAAAGAATCACAATGCCGTTTTCTAGCTAAATTGTCGCCAGAAGAACAGCGTCAGGCTTGGGGTAGAGCAGTAGAGCTGGCGGGAAATAAAGTTCCTAGTTCTAGATTAGTTAAGGAAGCTGTTAGACAAATAAAGTCGGTGGATAGTTCTACAAAAACAAGCGAAACAAGCCAACCCAGTTTTCGTGAAGTCAACTATACTGCGGGGATAGGAGTTGAATATACGGTGAGATTCGATGAAGAAACCTATTACCGCTTGCAGGCTTATCAAGATAAAATAGGTTCGGCAACCAAAAGTGGAGCAGTAGCGAGGTTATTAGATGCGATCGCAGAGCAAGAGTAAGGAAAAATTAACTTTAAATCTATTGCATCTGCTTTATATAAATAAGCTAAAGTACAGTCCTGATTGGGAATCTTGGGTTAGCTATTTGATTGGTAGTGAGAATCAGTGGGAGATAATAGATTATCCCCAGCTACTAAATGTTGCTGCTTTAATTACTTCTGGATTAACCAAGGAAAGAGCTAGCATTGAAGAAACCAAAATATTGCTTCAGCAAATAGAGCGTTGGGTTACTCAATCTAATGGGAAGTTAATTGAAGTTCAAGAATCAAAGCGTCGTACTAAATGGTATCCCGCCTGTTTAATAGATGTTGCAGTAGGTGAAGATAGAAAAACTGCTTAAAGCTCTAAACAAAACAGCCTGACGGCAGATATTAGCCAAATAATTGTTACGGTTAATTTTCTGGTGGCTAAAAAACTTAGGTCTTTATTGGATAATGCTTTCATCCCGATTGAGTTTAGCTCAAACTTAGCTTGTGCTAGCTGGCAGGAATTAGAGGCTAATACCAACAATTGTCAGGCTTGTGAATTACACAAAGGAAGAACTCAAGTAGTAGCTGGTCGCTATAGCAAAACTAATAATGCCGACTTGCTCATTATCGGTGAAGCACCAGGACAGGTCGAAGATGAAAAAGGACTAGCTTTTGTTGGCGATTCGGGCAAGTTATTAGATATTATGCTCGATGCGGTAGGCTTAGAAAATTATTACGTCACTAACGTAGTACGATGTCGCCCTCCAGATAACCGCAATCCTACAAAAGGTGAGTGCCAAAGCTGTTGGACATTTCTACAAAGCGAAATTGCTTTAGTCAAACCGAAAGCTATCCTTTGTTTAGGCAAGGTAGCAGCGAAGACTGTCTTTGGTGGAACTGGTAAATTTGAGAAACTAATGCGAAGCAGATATCAGTTTTTTGAATATCCAGTTTGGGTAGCTTATCATCCAGCCTATTTATTGCGTCAACCTCAGTTGAGTCCCCATAGTCCTAAGTGGGAGACTTGGCAGGTTTTGTGTCGGATAAAGCTTTATTTAAACGGCTTACGCCTTGAAAGTAGCGATGAATAATATCCGAACAATAAATTAATTATGGTAAGAGCTACTAAAACACCTTCTAAGTCTTCTGCTGTCAAGAGTAAAAAGAACGGGTGTACGTTGACTGTAAAACCCAAAGTATTGCTAAATAACCTGACGTTGCTTAACGCAGCAGTAACCAGTAACCAACAGGGATTAGATCGCTTGAGGATTGAGGTAGGTGATAGTAAAAGTGTCTTCAGCGTTGGCGGAGATATCGGCGTAAGAATTACCCATAAAGCCAACAAAACCTCTAATTCTCCTCCAATTCAGGTTAGTTGTAGGCAGCTAAAAAATTATGCTGGTGCGCTAGACACTTCCAATCACAAACTACACCTATCTCCCGAACAAGTAACTATTTCCAATCAGAAACAGACTTACCAACATACTCTGATTACTTACAAAGATGTTATCCCAGAGCATAATGCAGATTTTACTCCCGTGGTTGAAGTTAAAGCCTCGGAATTCAAACAGGCTTTAGATCGGGTTGCTCCTTTTACCGACAGCGATCTTAAAAACATAGTCAGTGGTATCTGTCTTCAACTTAAACCAGTAATGGCTGAGTCGGAAGATTCTGACTCTTTAGAATTGACCGTAACGGGTATCTCAGAACCAGGAATGGGACATATTAAGTTACGGGTAGATTCGGTAGAAACTGATGATATGGCTGCAATAGATAATCTCATCTTAGTTTTGCCTAAAAGAGCAGCGACTTTTGTTGCTAATAACGCCGAAGACTTTACTCTGTCTGTTTCGGAAAAGTCAGTGAGATTTAGTTGGGGAAATGTTGAATGTACCGTCCAAACTCTCAAAGGTAAGTTCCCCGATTTGGAAAAGATTAAAGCATCTGTTTCTGGAAACGATACTTCAGTTGAGTTTAATCGTAACGAACTTCAAGCAGCTTTGAAAAGACATCAGGTAGCATCTTCTGAGATTGAATTTAGGATCGATGGTGAAGAATGCACCCTGATCCAATCTACTGAAGCAGGTAGCGGTGCGGAAAATATCTACTGTAGCAATGACGATGCTAAAGAACCGATCTCGCTTAGTTTAGCGATCGATTATCTAGTTAAGGTAGTAGCTTCGGTCAGATCGGAAACGATCGCGCTTCAATTAAATCTAGTCCCTGAAGAGGGCGAAGAAATAGCCTGTAACAACATTCTGGTAAAGGATGATGATGCTCTATATTGCTTGACTCAGTTGATTTCAGAGTAGTCATAAGTCCTGTCGGACGAGAAAGGTGAATTAAAGTACTCATGCCTTTTGGTTTGGGTACAGTTAAAAGTTTAGGAAGAGATGAATTTACCAATAAAATATCGACCGATTGAATTTGCTCAGGTCGTCGGACAACGGGTAGCCGTGGCGATCGCTCAAGCAAGTCTGGTGCAGACACCATTACAAACCACCTTTCTTCTAGTTGGGGCTTCTGGTTCTGGTAAGACTACTCTAGCTAGAATCATGGCGAGAAGCCTAAACTGTCAGGAAAAAGTAGGAGTCGAACCCTGTAATCAGTGTAGTAGCTGTCTGAGTCATCTTAACAACAATCATTTAGCGATTAATGAGATTAACGGTGCGGATAAAAATGGGGTTGATGATGTACGAGGTATTATTGAAAGGTGTCAGGTCAACACAATAGATTCAAAGTATCGCGTTTTCATTATTGATGAGTGCCATCAAATGAGCAAGCCCGCCCAAAATGCCATGCTCAAGCTGTTAGAAGATCCTCCACAGGACACAATCTTTATTCTCTGTACTACCGAAGAAGATAAATTACTTGAAACTATTCGTTCGCGGGCAAGAATTCTGAGGTTTGGAACTGTACCCCGCGATTTGGTTACGGGTTATTTGCTCAACGTTGCTTATCACGAAGGGATTGCCTTGAGCGAACAAGAGGCACAAAGGATTTACGAATATAACAAAGGTTCGATCAGACAGTCATTACAAACTTTAGGAACAGTTAGCGAAGGGGTTTCAGTTGCCGATCTCTGTCCCCAAATTTCTAGGGATGAACTACAGAGTTTGTTTATTGCCTTCGAGAACCGAGACTATATCGAAATTGATCGGGTTTTACAGAGAGTTTGTCATCAAGGATTTTATCCCAAACAGCTACTAACGGATTTGATAGATTTGGCAATTGAAATTATGGCAATGCCTGAAACTAGTTCTCACTTTGTGGCTAATGCCAATAGAATGTTAGAGGTGGTCATACCAGCTATTAGTAAGTTAGGTAACAGTTCTAACGCTCAAGCTAACTGTCGTCTAACTCTGTATCACGCTCTTACGGTTTGGCAATTTTCGGAGAATACAGAAACAGTAGAGTCTAGTCAGATAAGTACTCAGACAATAGATGCCCCTCCTACCATTTCTCAATCGTCACCTAATACCTTAGCTAACCAGGTACGGGATCGACCTCAATTAACTCAAGCTTTGCAAAATGCTTCTATGACCGCTGCGAGTCAATTGCCTAATGCGCAGTATCCTTTAAGACAGTCCTCTTTCTCTGTACCGCCACATCAATTTGCATTTCCTACAGGACACAAACCATACACTCCTCAACACTAAAGCACTCGACCAGTCTCAAATATAACTTGGGGCTGGTTACTAAATATTAAACATATTGAACTCATGCTATTTATTCTTACAGGCAACGATCGAGCCTTAATCGGCCTTTGGATAGTAACGGAACAATTTTGGTCGGTAGAGATTTTTTTGATACTAACTGTCCCACTTATGATGATTGGACATTAAATTAAATATTGCCTGTAATGACTATTTGGCGATG
>JBCDCO010000122.1:0-16184 GCA_039181635.1 Cyanobacteria bacterium P01_G01_bin.19
AAATTTTTATATTCTTTTAAAGAAAATATTTGTCTAAATTTGTATAAATTATCCGTACTCCAGAGCAGCATATGGATCGACAAAGAGAACCAGATCCGCTTTAGCCAGTTCCGCCGCTAATTCTGAGACAAGCTGGGATAGATACAGAAAGCTTACTTGAGGCAAGTTTCAGTCAGCTACAATGCGGGCAATCTCCAAGCCAATGCGATCGTCATTTCTCAAACTACTGCCATAGCTGGACTTTCGGAAAAAAGTAGAAATAATAAGCCACAATCCTGATAGAGTGTTAGTTGTACTTGAAGATTAGCTCTGGCCGAAGATAAAAATTTTGTTAAAAAGCCAGATATAGCTCTAAAATTAATCAATCAAACAATCGAGAGAAAATATCGTCCAGGAATTGTTTTGCTCGATGGAGGATATGGAAATAATTCGACTTTTTTGAAGGAGCTAGAAAAGCTCAAACTCAAGTATATCGGAGGTATAGCTAAAAATCGTTTAGCTAGTGTCATCAATGTAGAAACAGGAAAAAAACCAAAAGAAAAAAGGTTAGATGAAATAATATTATCTTTGCCTAAAGAAGATTTTGAAGTTGTCACTTTAGAACTTGATAAACCAAAAACTGTTTGGGTAGCTACTATACAAGCTGAGACTAATGGTCTTAAAGGTCAGAGAACTATCGCCATCGTCATGAATGCTAGTTCGGTTGAATCAGCTACTGAAATAGATTATCTAATCACTAATGAAGAAGATAATAAAGTAACAGGGGAATGGATAGTTAAAACATTTTCCAAGAGAAATTATCTTGCAAAGTTTTATCGAGAAGCTAAAGGATGGTTGGGCTGGAAAGAATATCAAATGAGAAAGAAAAAAAGTCTAATTCGCCATTTTATTTTAGTATTTACTGCTTATACTTTCATTATTTATTAGCAATTAATGGGAGGACTAAGAAAACGTTATGCCAATAAATCTTTAACAACTTTTGCTGAAACTTTAGAAGCATTTTTAACAGGTATTTCTGACAAATTCTTGGGCTGGTTACAAAATAATAATGAACTCTAAACATAACAAACAAATTAAATTGTTAAGTTTATTATCATCCCCCTAGCTCTTCACGCTACGTCACCCCCTATCTTAAAGGTACAGCGCAAGAAGAAACGAAAACATCATGTACAGTATTGGAGAATATGCACGTATCGCACAGGTTTCTAGACGATTGCTGCGTTACATTGAATCACGCCTCAAGCAAATTAAAGGTAGATAAGTTTCTGCCATCAGAGACAATGGCGACATTTGTACCTCAGACAACAGATTGCTCCAAACTTCTTGGTTATATTGTGATCGCTGAATTGGTAGAAGCTAATCGCTACGATTTGGCAGGTGCAGTACGATTGGTATTTCTGGAATTGCCCAAGCAGCCAGGAGATGACGACTACGTAATGGAAATTCAGTTTCCAGTTCATAAACGAGAAGCAGAGCTTAACTTACAATCGCTAAATTAAATTTGAAGTTGGGGATACGCAAAGATCGCTAGATTATGTATTGGTAGTTATAACCTCAACCACAGGAGAAAAAAATGAATCTCGACAGTAAAATTCTTCGACAAGATAGAAACATCGATCTGAATTCCAGTAACAATAAGGTTGAAATAGATAAAAAAGCTTTACTTTCAACTCTCTGGATATTTGTGTTATTGAACGTTATTTTTCGCGATCTCCATGAATTTTTTCGGGTAGGAATGATAGAGGAAATAATTTCTGGAACACCAGTAAGCGAACAAGTAATGCTGATAGGGGGAATTATGATGGAGATCCCCATTTTAATGGTTCTTCTATCTCGCATTCTAAATTACAGAATTAATCGTTGGGCAAATATTATTATTGGTGCAGTAATCATCGCTTTGATTATTGGTATGGGATACGAAGATCTTGACGATATATTTTTCGCTACCGTTGAAGTTATCGCCTTATCAGCAATTGTCTGGCTTGCTACGAAATGGCGCGAACCCAAAAATTAGAGCTAGCATAGATCACAAGCTCAGTAGCTTCTAAGATGTTTTCTTTATCTAAGAAGATGCAGGAAATAAACTTTACCTCAGTCCACAAATTTTTACTTGAAGCATTACAGCAACCTTGGACGGCATTTTATACCAAAGTAATTGCGATTGCGAAGCTAGCCGAAGGCATCGCACTACTCTACGGTGCGACAGTTCATGTCGGTAATATACTCGGCATGACAGGGACACCTTGGCTGACTACACCTCTTTTATGGCGATTTTTAGATGTCCTACTACTAATCTTTGACATTGTAACCGCGATCGCTCTTTGGAGAGGTTTAGCTTGGTCTATTTGGCTATTGCTTGGCGGGATTCTGTTGCTGCAAATTCTGCCTTATACTCTGTTGCGATCGCACTTTCTCTTCAAGCCAGAAGACGCTGGGGTAATCAATGGTTTATTGGGTACTGAAATTTTATTTTTAAGTATTTTAACTCTGCTACTTGTATTCAAAAAATAACTACGCTTCGCAGAAAAACTAAGCACCAATGATAAATGAAATGAAAAGAGTCGCTGTATTTGGTAATGCAGGAGGAGGCAAATCTACTCTCAGCAAACGTTTGGCAGAGACAACAGGTTTGCCTTTAATCGTATTGGATCTAGTTCAATACAAACCAGGAGGGCAAAAAATTGCCGATGAGGAATTTCAAACTGTCCATGCAGAAATTCTGCAACAAGACTGCTGGATTATTGATGGATTTGGTTCGCTAGATACGGTATGGCAAAGATTAGATTTAGCCGATACCTTGGTTTATATTGACTTGCCCGTGATTCGACATTATTGGTGGGCAACAAAGCGATTTATCAAAGGTTTTTGGATTGCACCCGAAGGATATCCCGAAAACAGTCCTCTTTTGAAAAGCACTTTAGATAGCTATTACATTATCAGATTGTGTCACAAAAAGCTCACTCCTAAATATCGCGAGTATATCGATCGGGCGAAAGCAACCAAGCAAGTATTTCATCTTCAATCTGCCAAAGATATCAGAGATTTTTGGCTTGATGTAACGCAGTCGTAAGTTGAGAATTGATTAATTCGACCGACCGATATTTTGGATCGCATTTGTCTTAATTAGGTTTAATGTTGGTAAACAATACCTCGATATTTCAAAACCTCTCCAGATAAACAATTTTGACTGTGAGTTTGGCGGATACTATAGGTTTGCCCCATAAATTTGCCAGTAATTCCAGAGTCAACTGTTGCAACAGGTTTAGTTTCTAGGCTATATCTAGCACCGCGATAACAAAATTTCATTTTTCATATCTCCATATTTATATCTGACTTGAAGATTAATTTAGAAAAAGACAGAGAATAAGTCGGGATAAGATCGAGAAGATCTTGAGATTTAAAAGTGAGGTGATTGGAGTTTATCCACCCACGCAAGTGATTTTTAATTAATGCCACTTGCTGTCAAATCGATAATACCGTCAAAGTCATAGCTGTTTAGCATTTGAGTGATGGCTCGCGCGATATATTGTTTATCTTCTGGTATCTTGGTGATTAGTTGTTCGACTTGAGAACTATCGACAGCGATCGCAGCTTGATGAATTCTTTTTACCAATTCTGGTGTGACATTACTAATATCTTCTTTAGATATGGCTTGTTCATTTTCTCGATCTTGAGCGATCGCTTTCTCTTCATCAGCGCAAACAAACTCAACTCCTAAGTGCTGACTTAACTTATCAAAGATTACTCGTTCGGTAAAAGGTTTAGCCACAAAGTCATCGCATCCCGCAGCTAGTATTTTTTCTCTTTGTTCTTCAAAAGCCGAGGCGGTTATGGCAATAATTACGGGCTGGCGATCGCTGCTGCTATTTTTAATTCGTCTGGTGGCGGTATAACCATCCATAATTGGCATTCTCATATCCATCCAGATTAAGTCTGGTTGCCAAGTTTGCCATAGGGCGATCGCTTCTTTACCGTTGTTAGCGGTTTTGGTGGCAAAGCCAACTGATTCTAGTAGTTTGGCTAATGCCAGACGATTATTATCGCGATCGTCTACAACAGCTATGCGGTAGCTAGGCTGTGCTGAAGCGAGGTGTTTTACCTGTTGACAAGGAATAGTTTCTAAATTGGGAACTTCGGCTAATTTTGCCTTAAGTTCGACATAGAAGGTAGAACCTTGACCTAGTTCGCTATTGGCAGCGATCTCTCCACCCATCAACTGGGCAAACTGACGACTGATTGCCAACCCCAATCCCGTACCGCGTGAAGATTTAATGCCGCTAGCGGTTTGCACAAAGGGATCGAACAGTCGATCTAATTCTGTCTCGGCAATCCCTTTGCCCGTATCGATAACGGAGAAACAAAGTTTAATTTTATTATCTGAAATCGAACTTAGGGGGCAAATAAATGCTCTTAAGGTGACTCCCCCAGACTGGGTAAACTTAACAGCATTACTGAGAAGATTGATCAATAATTGTCTTAGCTTGCGATCATCGCTAATAATATACTGCGGCAGATTGGCTTCTAGATCGAATTTAAACCACAATCCTTGATTTTCTGCCCTGATACGAAACATCGCTTCAATAGTCTCCAGTAGGCGATACAGATCGAAAGTGGTTTCGTTCAAAACTAGCTTGCCAGCCTCAATCTTGGACATTTCCAAAATATCGTTAATCAAATTGAGTAGATGTTCGCCACTGCGGTTGATAATATCTAAAGATTCCTTCTGCGAATCGCCCAAGGTTGCATCCCGCGACATCAGCTGAGAAAAACCCAAAATAGCATTGAGAGGAGTACGTAATTCATGACTCATGTTTGCCAGGAAAGTACTTTTAGCCAGGTTTGCTGCTTCGGCTTCCTGGGCTTTTATTTGCAACTTTTGGCTAGATTTTTCTAATTCTTGACGGGAAATAGATAGCTGTCGCGCCAACCAGTTGACCCCAATGAGCAATCCGAAAACGGAAATTAATCCCACCACCACAATGGCACTAGCCAGTTTGCGAGCGGGATCGAAGGCTTCTGCTTGGTTTATTTCTACCAGCAAGGCAATATCCTGATCGTTTAACCAACGATATACCCCCAACACCGAATCCCCTGCATAGTTGCGATACAAACCATAACCACTATTACCCGCCATTGCCGCTTCTATACCTGGGCTGTCAATTTCATTGATAGTATTGTCGTCTGAAGATTTACCTGCAATAAAACTATTTTTTCTAATCAGCGAACCTACCAAATAACTTTTGCCACTTTCTCCTAAGCCAGTTTTTTCTCTAACGATCGCATCGATACGATTGAGATTTAAATCAACTAGAATCATTCCCGAACGATCTGCAAGAGATTTTGCCAAAGTAATCGCAGGCTGGCGATCTCTTGGGGAAACATAAAAAATTGGCGCAAAGTCTTTCCCTGCTTCTATTTCTTCTACGTAGGTAACATTTGCTAGGGTTTCGTATTTTCCTTCTCGATGCTTGTTAGTAGAAAGAACGATCTTATTGCTGCGATCTAAGACAAATATTTCTCTCTGGCTGGGCTTGATACGTTGAATTTCGCTTAAATATTGGTTTAGTATTCGATATGCTGCTTGTTTTTCTTGTTCGTCATTATAATTGAGCAATATATCTAGATTACGCTGCACATCGGGCATTAGCGTCGCGTGTAAAAAATCCCTTTGTCGATCTTCAAACCACCGTGCAATTTCTTGTTCTTTTAATGTTGCAGCCACCTTAAGCCGCTCTAATGCAGCCTGTTTCAACGCCTCCCGCGCCCGAAAATAAGCCACTCCACCAACAATGCTTACCGTAATCAATGCCAATAGCAGAAAGTAGTTGGCTATCTTAGTAGTCAAGGATAACTGCGGTAATTTCATCAATTACTGATGTTGAAGTTTAGACTATCTGAATTATATAGTTGTTCTAATTAATTTCCTTACAATTTAAATTATCTTTTCTCTTTCTCGATCGACGCTGAAGTTAAGATAAATTAATGCAGGGCTTACTCTGCTTTACTAAGATGACAGGGTGAATATCCAAAAAGTTTCCGCATAATAATTTCCGCATAATAAATAAATAGTTAGCAACTAATGTCATATCCATCTAAACTATCTGCTGAGCCATGCGTAAAGACCTTCGATGAGTTTGTGCAATTGGCGGATTATTCTCTAATGGACACCTTAAACCCTGATCCTGATGCCACGGTCGATGGTGACGATCGCCGTGCCCGCCAGGTTTTTTCTGGTCATTTTGTACCCGTAACACCCACCCCGCTTGCAGAGCCAGAATATGTAGCCCATAGCAGCACTTTTTTTAAGGAACTTGGATTGAGCGATGAGCTGGCGCTTGATGAACAATTTCGCTCCTGTTTTTCTGGCGATCTCTCTGCTGCGCTTGAGCCGATGCGTATCTTTGGCTGGGCGACGGGTTATGCACTGTCGATTTATGGCACCGAATATATTCAAAATTGTCCATTCGGTACGGGTAATGGTTATGGCGATGGTCGGGCGATATCTGTGTTTGAAGGAGTACTCAATGGTCAGCGCTGGGAAATGCAGTTGAAAGGTGGTGGATCAACGCCTTATTGCCGTGGCGGTGACGGGCGGGCAGTACTGCGTTCGAGCGTGCGTGAGTTTTTAGCGCAAGAATATATGCATGCTTTAGGTGTGCCAACATCGCGCTCTTTGACACTATATGTTTCTAAATCTGAGACCGTTACCCGACCTTGGTATTCTCAAGACTCCTGCTCCACTGAGCCTGATATTCTGGTGGACGATCCTGTGGCTATTTCAACTCGCGTTGCACCATCCTTTTTGCGCGTTGGTCAGCTAGAGTTATTTGCCCGCCGCGCTCGCACTAATGCTCATCCAAGAGCAATAGAAGAGTTACGCATGATAGTGTCCCATTTAATAGAGCGAGAATACCAAAGCGAGATTAATCAAACACTTGGTTTTGCCGCTCAATTAGTTGAGTTGGCTAAGCTATTTCGCCAGCGTCTTACGTCACTGGTGGCTAATTGGCTACGTGTTGGTTATTGCCAGGGTAATTTTAATAGCGACAACTGTGCTGCTGGTGGCTTTACCCTCGACTATGGTCCCTTTGGGTTTTGTGAAAATTTTGACCCTTGGTTTCAACCTTGGACGGGCGGCGGCGAACACTTTTCATTCTTCAATCAGCCCATTGCAGCAGAAGCAAATTATCATATGTTTTGGAAAGCTGTAAGACCACTACTGACAGAAGATGCTGAGGCAGTAGAACATTTTGATCAAGTACGGCATGACTTTGCAGAAGCAATGCAAAAACAAATCCAAAAAATGTGGGCGACCAAACTCGGCTTGAGCGAATATCACCCAGAGCTATTTAAGGAATTAATGCAGTTAATGACCCAGTCAGAGGTAGATTACACCATTTTCTTCCGCGAGTTATCCCACATACCAGAAGATGTGGAACCATTGAAAAAGAGTTTTTACGTTAAAACTTCACAACAACTCGATGAACAATGGCAATCTTGGCTAAAAAGCTGGCGCGATCTCGTCATTAATGAAGGCAATTTGGCTGAGATATCAACCAAGATGAAACAGACTAATCCAAAATACACATGGCGAGAGTGGTTAATTGTCCCTGCCTATCAACAAGCCATGCAGGGTGACTATACTTTAGTTAGAGAGTTGCAAGAAGTACTTAGCCATCCATATGATGAGCAATCACAAGAAGTGGAAGATAAATACTATCGTCTAAGACCTAAAGCGTTTTTTGACGCTGGTGGCGTGTCGCACTATAGCTGTTCGTCTTGATGTTGAACAAAGGGGCTTCGCCCCAGCCATAAGCACAGCGCGTAAGCGCAAGCACCCCCTTCGGGGGCTTGGACGCTTCGCGTCCGTAGCTATAAGCTAGAATGTCTTAACATTAATTGAAACGACTATATGCCCTTAAAGAAAGCGATCGCTATTTAAAATCCAAAAAATCTTCTGTATCTTAAACTTCATAATTAAAGATACAGAAGAAATAAAATTTAATACCGATCAGGCAATAGTGATGTCATCGGCAAGATAAACATCTTGAATTAGATGAAACAGCTTTACGCCTTCAGACATGGGACGCTGAAAAGTTTTTCTGCCTGAAATTAAGCCACAGCCACCCGCACGTTTGTTGATTATCGCTGTTCGTATGGCATCGGCAAAATCGTTGTCTCCCGAAGAACCGCCAGAATTAATTAAGCCGCTACGCCCTGCATAACAGTTAAGCACCTGATAGCGAGTTAGATCGATGGGATGATCGCCGCTGAGTTCGGTGTAAACAAGATCGTTGGTTCTGCCGTATTTTTCTCCCGTAGCCTGAGCTACTGCTCCATAGCCACCGTTGGTTTCGGGTAATTTTTGCTTGATAATATCTGCTTGAATGGTAACGCCTAGATGATTGGCTTGTCCTGTCAAGTCAGCAGCCAAATGATAGTCTTGATCTTGTTTGAAAACGTCATTACGCAAATAGCACCACAAGATGGTTGCCATGCCCAACTCGTGGGCTAGAGCAAAAGCCTGACTGACTTCTTGTATCTGGCGGGAAGATTCGGGAGAACCAAAATAAATCGTGGCTCCTACTGCCACTGCACCCAAATCCCAGGCTTGTTTGACCGAAGCAAACATAATTTGGTCTGAGGCATTGGGATAAGTCAGTAGCTCATTATGATTGAGCTTGACGATAAAAGGAAGGCGATGAGCGTACTTACGGGACATCATTCCCAACACTCCCAGGGTAGTAGCTACGCCATTACAGCCCCCCTCGATCGCCAATTTGATAATATTTTCGGGATCGAAATAAATTGGGTTAGGTGCAAAAGAAGCCGCACCAGAATGTTCGATGCCTTGATCTACAGGCAGAATGGATAAGTAGCCTGTATTAGCCAATCTTCCCGTAGAATAGAGCTGTTGAAGCGATCGCAATACCTGTGGTGAGCGATCGCTATTAACAAAAATCCGTTCTACAAAATCATTTCCTGGCAAATGCAGACTGTCTTTTGAAACTTTGGCTTTGTAGGTTAATAATTCTTCTGCTTCTGCTCCCAAAAAAGATAAAGGAGTATCAACCATTGGCTTGGCTGCAACCATAATTCTTTCCCTAAGTTTCGCTATGGTGTTCTATTTTTTTATTGTTACTAGGATTTTTGCGGTTGAAACTTAATTTTTGCTAAGAATTAGGCGCAGGTGCGATCGCCTTATTTAACCTGTCATTAACTATCAATGTTTATTAGCTGCTAATTGGGCTTGTTTTCTTTGAGATTTTATTTCTAGATAAACCAGTAAAGCATTGATATCGGCGGGATTTACGCCACCAATACGGGTAGCTTGACCGACGGTTAGGGGTTTTACCTGATTGAGCTTTTCTCTTGCTTCCATTCTCAAGGTTTCTACGGTTAGGTAATCCAAGTCTTGGGGAAGCTTGCGCTGAGTGTGACGACTAATTTGATCGATTTGAGTCTGTTGGCGTTTGATATAGCCAGCATATTTAATATCGATTTCCGAACCTTCTGTTTCGGCAACAGTCAGATCTTTGGCATCCAAATTATATTTTTGCAGGTCGGCGTAGTGAAAGCCAGGACGACGTAGCAGATCGGCAAGAGTAATCGAGCCTTTTATTTTTTGCTCTGTTTCTTTGGCGATCGCAATTCCTGCTTCATCTTTTTCTCTAACTCTAGTAGTTTGGAGACGTTCTTTTTCTGCAGCTATCTTAGCTTGCTTATCGGTATATAGCTGCCAACGGCGATCGCTTATCAAGCCAATTTCTCGACCCAAAGGAGTCAAACGGCGATCGGCATTATCCGAGCGCAACACCAGGCGATATTCCGAACGACTGGTGAGCATTCTATATGGTTCGCGCAAGTCTTTGGTACAAAGATCGTCAATCAACGTGCCTAAGTAGCTTTGTTCCCGCGAGAAGATAACTTCTGGTTCGCCTCGAACAAACTTCACGGCATTAATTCCCGCCACCAAACCTTGAGCCGCAGCTTCTTCATAACCAGTCGTACCGTTGATCTGTCCCGCACTATATAGTCCTTCGACTTTTTTAGTCATCAAGGTGGGATAGCATTGAGTTGCTGGCAGAAAATCATACTCGACTGCATAGGCAGGGCGAAGCATAACGCAGTTTTCTAAGCCAGGTAGAGTTTTGAGCATAGCGAGCTGCAATTTTTCGGGCAGTCCTGTCGAAAAACCTTGAATATAAAGCTCGGGAATATCTCTGCCTTCTGGTTCGATAAAAATCTGGTGGCTTTCTTTGTCGGCAAAACGCACGATTTTATCTTCGATACTGGGACAGTAACGAGGTCCTTTCGCATCTACCCAACCGCCATATACGGGGGACAGATGTAGGTTGTCGCGAATAATTTTGTGCGTCTCGGCAGTCGTCCGAGTCATGTAGCAGTTCATTTGCTCTTTTTCTACCCAAACTTCGGGATCGAAGCTAAACCAGCGAACTACTTCATCTCCTGGCTGGGGCGTCATTTTGCTGTAGTCCACCGAACGCTTATCCACCCTAGCGGGAGTTCCTGTTTTGAGTCTACCCGTCTCAAAGCCAAGCTGATTTAGAGTTTCGGTCAATCCCGTAACGGCAAACTCTCCCGATCGCCCTGCATCCATAGATTTATTGCCAACCCAAATTTTGCCCCCCAAAAAAGTACCAGTGGTTAAAATTACGGCTTTCGCCGCAAAACAGGTGCCAAAATAGGTTTCAATGCCAATTACTTCATCGTTTTTGCCCAGAATCAAATCCGTTACCATGCCTTCTCGGACGCTTAGATTTTCCTGATTCTCGACGATTTGCTTCATCACCAAGGCATATTCACGCTTGTCAGTTTGCGCCCGTAATGCCCATACAGCAGGACCACGAGAAGCATTAAGCACTCTTTTTTGCAGATAAGTGCGATCGCTAACCTTCCCGATTTCTCCCCCCAACGCATCTATTTCATGAGTTAGCTGAGATTTTGCAGGACCACCAACGGCAGGATTACAGGGCTGCCAGGCAATTCTGTCGAGGTTTAAAGTCAGCATCAAAGTACGGCAACCTAGTCTAGCTGCGGCTAAAGCTGCTTCACAGCCTGAATGTCCGCCACCAACTACAATTATGTCGAAAGCGTCTTGAAAATCTATGGGATGAGATACGGTCATATTAATCTAACAAAGCTCGAATACTTGCTTACTTAAGTCCTATGGGTTCTTGGTAGGTTTTTATATTTTAATACCTATGAACAGAAAATTAATCGGCGTTGCTGATTTCATGAGGTGACCCCGCGCCGCCGATATGCGGAGCGGTATACCTGAAGGTACTAGCTTCGCGTCGTCCTTTAGGACAGGCGTTTATGCCCTTTAGGGTGCAAGGGAACGCACCTCATGGTGAAGCATCCCACAGGGGGACAACGTGAAACCTTAAAGTAATCTTTTCATAGCTATCAGCTATCAGCTTTTAGCCTTTTAATTAAATTGCTTAGTTCAATCAATAGTTCGGAAAAAATTTAATGTTGAATGAAAAAATAGTAGTTTGAGGCTGATAAAAATCAATTATCGACTACTAAAAACTGCCCTAACTGTTCTAACTGTTCTAACTGCCCTCACTGCCCTAACTGTCCTAACTGTTCTAACTGCCCTAACTGTCCTAACTGTTCTAACTGTTCTAACTGCCCTAACTGTCCTAACTGTTGCATTAGGATGTAAGCTTAAATAAGTATTTTATTAGAGTCTGATGTCCGAAACCGATAAGAACTCAAACGTATCCGTTTCCGAGGGAGAATCAAAGTTTTTTGTAGTCGGTATTGGTGCATCTGCAGGTGGATTGAGGGCATTGGAAGAGTTCTTCGAACATATGCCCACTGATAGTGGCGCTGCATTTGTCGTAATTCAGCATCTATCGCCAGATTTCAAAAGCTTGATGAAAGAATTGCTTGAAAGGCGTACCCGTATGGCAATTCATCGCGTCAAAGAGGGTATGAAATTGGAGCCAAATTCAGTGTATTTGATTCCCCCTGGTAAAAATCTGGTCTTAGATAGATACGAGCTTCATTTACTAGAACAGGAAGAGAGAAATCGCCACGTACTCAATTTTCCGATCGATATTTTTCTAGAATCCTTAGCCAAAACCAATGCCGAACGAGCAATTGGGGTGATTTTGTCAGGAACGGGTAGTGACGGTACAAATGGCTTGAGAGCGATTAATGAGGCGGGTGGCTTTTCAATGGTACAGGAGCCAGAAACAGCGGAATTTGATGGCATGCCCAATACGGCAATCTCTACAGGAGTAGTCGATCGCGTCTTATCGCCGCCAGAATTAGCCCAGACGATTAATGAATTGGTCAGAACGCCTAATTCCTTAGATAAAGGCAGCAAATATCGTACTGAGGTACTAAAAAGACAGAGCTTACAGAAAATCGTCAAAATCTTAGCAGAGCAAGAGCAGACAGATTTTTCTTATTATAAAACTACCACTCTTTCTCGCCGCATCCATCGTCGTTACTCCATTAGTGGCTGTAATGATATCGAGGAATTTATTACTCTCTTAGAAAGCTCTGCCGAAGAACGTTCGATTTTACGTCACGATCTGTTGATTAGCGTCACTAATTTTTTTCGCGATCGCCAAGCCTGGGATTTTTTAGAAAATGAGGTAATTCCCGCTCTAATTGCTAAAGCCGAACCTCACGAAGAGCTACGTTGTTGGGTAACTGCTTGTGCTACAGGAGAAGAAGCCTATTCCCTGGCTATTTTGTTGGAAGAGGCGATCTCTCAATCGACTAAGCCAGTCAGATTTAAAATTTTTGCTACCGATATCGATAAGATCGCTCTAGAAAAAGCTACTTATGGTGTTTATCCTCTGACAATTTCTAAACATATCAGTCCCGAACGATTAGAGAAATATTTTGTACGTAAAGATGACGTTCTGCAAATTTCGCGTAAAATCAGGGAAAAACTGCTCTTTGCTCCCCACGACATCACCAAAGACGCTGGTTTTACCCGCATGAACCTCATTAGCTGTCGCAACGTGCTAATTTACCTACAGTCAGATTTGCAGCAGCAGGTATTGCGCAATCTCCACTTTTCTCTGGTATCTGAAGGAATTTTATTTTTGGGAGAAGCAGAAACTTTGGGAAATATCGAGCCAGAATTTAAATACCTCGATAAAAAAAATAAAATCTATCAAAAACGTCGCAATGTTCGCTTGAATGTGCCAGTAAGAGGTTGGGAAAAAATAAACCGCCGAATAAGACCTGTTATCCCCTCCCAAACTAATACAGAACCTTCTTTAGAGCCGATGTTGGATCTGGCTTTTAGCTATTTTCTACGCCAAAACAACGCCACTTGCTTATTGGTCGATCGCAACAATAAGCTGTTTCACGCTTTTAACGATCGCCTTGATATTCTCAAAGTACCCTCTGGCAGAACTACTACTGATATAACTAAGATGATCGTTGACGATCTGCAACTGCCTTTAATTACCGCCCTTCATCGGGCAAAAAGAGAGCGAGCGCCAGTGTCCTATTTAGGCATCAAAACGGAGCGAGAAGAGAAGGAGTGCAGTTTTAAGCTAGAAGTTGTTTATCACGAAAGCAACAAACTAGCAGAAGACTTCTTTTTGATTGTGATTCAAGCAGATGAAACCAATCCTCAGAGTACCACAGGGGAAAGGTTTAAAGCCGATGCGGAAGCGTCCCAAAGAATCATTGAGTTGGAGTACGAGTTACAACAAACTCGCGAAAATCTTCAGGCGGTGATTGAAGAATTAGAAACCACTAATGAAGAACAACAGGCAACCAACGAAGAATTGACGGCTTCTAATGAGGAGTTGCAAAGCACCAACGAGGAACTTCATTCAGTCAACGAAGAATTATATACCGTCAACGCTGAATACCAATCAAAAATCGGCGAACTAACGGAGCTGAATAATGATATCGATAATTTACTGCGTAATGCAGATATTGGCGTAGTATTCTTAGATCGCCATTTAAATATACGCAAATTTACTCCTGCCGCTACCGTAGCCATAAACTTAGTAGAAGCAGATATCAATCGTCCCCTCAGACATATTACCCACAACCTCAAATATCTCGATCTGCTTCCTTTACTTCAGTCAGTAATCGACAGCGGGCAGGCTTTAGATCGCGAAGTAGAGCTGCAAGAAGAAGATTTTCATCTGCTGATGCGGATCAATCCCTATTTATTGGAAGACGGACAGTTAGACGGCGTAGTAGTTTCCTTTATTGATATTGACGAACTTAAAACCATTCAAAAGCAGATTCATTTGGTTAACGATGAGCTTAAAGCTTCTCAATACGAGTTACGCCAATTAAATCAAGATCTCGAACAGAGAGTTGTTGAGCGTACCGACGCCTTACAAAAATCTGAGGCAAGATTGAGAGCTATTTTATCTACCACTTCTTCGATCATTTATATCAAAGACATCAACGGCAACTATTTATTAGTCAATCGGCAGTACCTAGAGTCATTCAACCTGACGGAAAGGGATATATTGGGCAAAAGCGATCGCCATCTTTTTCCGTCTGAAACGGTAGAGATGGTTGTAGCAAACGATCGCCAGGTTATAGATACCAAGTCGGTATTGAACTTTGAAGAACAGGTAGCCCTTCCCGATGGCAGCATACACACCTATATCTCAATTAAAGCCCCGTTAATCGACGAGAACGGAGAAGTATACGCCATCTGCGGAATTTCCACAGATATTAGCAAACAAAAGGAAATTGAGATGGAGCTAAGAAATAGTGCCTCCCGAGAAGGTACGATTCTTAGCGTGGTCGAAAAAATGCGCAAAACCCTAGATTTAGAGGATATTTTCCAGGTTACTGCTTGCAGCGTTAGGCAAACTCTAGAGTGCGACTGTGTTGCTGTTTACCAATTTAATGCCGATTGGAACGGCAAATTTATTGCCGAGTCCATAGTAGAAAAGGAAAATTCTTCAGTAAATATTCGCCTGATAGATAACTGGCACGACACTTGTATGCAAGCAACCAAGGGGGGCAGATTTAAGCATGACGAAATTATGGCGATCGCTAATGTTTATGAAGCGGGATTTAGTGATTGCCATCGCGAACTTTACGAACAAATGAATGTCGAGGCTTTTTGTATCGCACCTATCTTTCAAAACAATCTGCTGTGGGGCTTATTGGCAGCCTATCATGGAGATTGCCCCCGCCAGTGGAAAGAAGGAGAAATACGTCTGCTGACTCAAGCTGGTATTCAATTAGGTATTTCTATTGCTCAGGTAGATTTATTCGCTCAACTACAAAATCAAACCGTACAGCTACAACAGGCAAAAGAGACTGCCGAATCCGCTAATCAGGCAAAAAGCGCCTTTATCGCCCATACCAGCCACGAATTAAGAACACCTCTCAATGCAATTTTAGGCTTTGCTCAAATTCTCCGCCGAGAGTCGAGTTTAACCCCCAAACAAGAGCGAGGAGTAGGGGTAATTCAACGTTCTGGTCAACATCTGCTCACCTTACTCGACGATATTCTCCATATCGCTAAGATTGAAGCGGGCAAACTAAACTTGGAATTTAGTGACTTTAACTTTATCTCCTTTTTAGACAATTTAGAGGCAATGATTCGGATTCGTTGCGAATCAAAAGGTCTAGAATTCGAGCGTCTCACTTTAACCAAGCTTCCTGTAAGAGTTCGGGGTGATGAAACTCGTCTGCGTCAGCTACTGCTAAATCTTTTAAGCAATGCAATTAAATTTACCGACACGGGCAAAATCTCTTTTAAGGTAGGGTATGTAGAAGATTTTCCGCCAAATACCTACGATAGCTTAGAGTTAAGCGATCGCGATCGCCTTAGATTCCAGATTTCCGATACTGGCATTGGCATTCCCGAAGCAAAATTAGCCGACATCTTCTTACCCTTTCACCAATTAGACCACCATCATTCGTCTCAAGAGGGAACAGGATTAGGTTTGAGCATCAGCCAGAGTTTGGCAGAACAGATGAACAGCAAAATCCAGGTTCAAAGTACTGTTGGAGTAGGAAGCGAATTTTGGTTTGACCTCGATCTCCAAATTGCTACCTCTACAGAGGAAGAATCACTTGCACCTAATCTTGGGATGCAGATTACAGGCTATCAAGGGAAACGACGTAAGATTTTGGTGGTAGACGATTTAGATAATAATCGAGAGGTGCTAAGTAATTTTCTCACCAATCTCGAT
>JBCDCO010000123.1:0-16115 GCA_039181635.1 Cyanobacteria bacterium P01_G01_bin.19
ATTGTTTAGAGGCTGGTTTTCTGACATAAATAACCGCTTTTTTAACTCTTATTCTATTTACTCACAAAATCTTCCTTTATTGACATTTTAGTCGGTAGCGATCGCCTGATTCTTGGATCACCAAAACTGTGCAAGACCCCATTTAAGCTGGCATCGAGCAACTTCTGATGATTTTTTAGTCTGACTGATAAGTTCTCCAGATCTTTCCTGACAGATTCGTGAGTATACTCATCATCGGGATGGGGCGGCTGTCCTGGCTGTTGAAAATAAGGGCGTTCGCCATACATCTGACCCCATTTGATATCTACCTGCCTGACCAATTCGTAGAGCAAATTGGAGTTAGTTAAAATCGAATCTAAAATTGCTTCTAAAGCCACTAAAGGAGTTTCTTTATACTGGCTGACTCTGGGGTCTACCTTTACCCACTGATATAAAATTGCCTGCAACGCAGCGGAAGGATCTCGCAGATTGCGATCGATGAAAGTATTAATGGTATTAATGACCTGAACTAGCTTAGGAACGGTAGATTCGCCCTTGAGAAAAGTTCCTCCTTCCCTACCAATTGCCTCGGCAAGGGAAAAAGGGCGATCGCTTAAAATATCCTGTTGTAAAAGCAAATCTTCATCTACGTTGTCGTTAGCAGACATAAAATTGAAATAGATAAAATTAAATTTTCTTATACTCTACCCTCAACCAGACTTCAAATTTTTTAAAATTCAAATGTCAATAACGCCAGAGTTATCTTGCTAAAATTGTGTCAGCTTTTTAAAGATAATCTATGGTCTGAACTCATAGCCTATAAAAGCTACATACTATTCTTAAAACTCACATATAAAGATTAAATCTATTTTGCCTAATATTAATAAATTATGAATTTTTATCAAAAGCTTTTAGCTACGTTAATTTTTAGTTTATCGTTAACTAGTTTTGTCGCCCAACCAAGCCAAGTACTAAGCGAACCTTTAAATCGGCGAGAAATTAGGAAGTTAGCCAAAAGTATTACCGTTAAAATTGTTGATGCAGATACCATGATTAACGGCTCTGGAGTCATTTTTGACTATGAAAATGGGATCTATTCAGTATTAACTAATCAGCATGTAGCTGGTAGCAATAGTAATTACGAAATTCACACTCCAGACGGTAAAAAACATCAAATTAGTTTTAAAGAAGAAATTCCTGGTTTGGATTTGATGGTAGTACAGTTCAAAAGTGAAGCTCTTTATGAAGTGGCAGAGTTGGGAAACTCAGAAGAAATCGCCGAACTAGAGCTGATTTATGTTTCTGGCTATCCTGCAATACAGGCAGACTTAGATATTGTTGACGGCAAAATACGAAGTATTCGCCAAGACGTGCTAAAAAACCCACAGACCAAACAGGGCTACGCTTTGGTTTATACCAATGAAACTCTTCCTGGAAGCAGTGGAGGAGCAATTTTGGACGAACAAGGCTACTTGGTAGGTATAAACGGCGAAGCAGAGAGAGACATTACTAGCGGTCGAGATATTAGCCGTGGTATTCCCATTAATTTATTTATCTCTTTATCTTTTAATTATTTACCTGAAAATCAATTGGAGACAGAAAACAAATCTGAAGAGGAATATGAACAGGAAAACTATAGTGAGTCAGGACAACCAGTAGCTTATCTGCCTAATGTGGTTGGTAATTCTAACTATTCCCTCGCATTCAATTTTTCTCAAGATGAAGACAGTGCGATTAAAAGTGTTGCTATTACTCCTAACGGTCAAACTGTAGTAACGGGGGATAATGAGGGAAAAATACAAGTTTGGCATGGGTTGACAGGTCAATTAGAAAAGACTTTTGCTAGCGATAAAGATGGCGTTAAAAGTGTAGCTATCAGTGCTGATGGCGACACGATTGTCAGTGGCGGTGAAGACAATTCAATTAAGGTTTGGAATAGAAGATCGGGGCAGCTAGAAAGAACTTTGACAGGTCATGAAGAAGAAATTAATAGCATTGTTTTGAGCGATAACGGACAAACTATTGTCAGTGGCAGTAACGATCGCACGATCAAAATTTGGAATAGATATTCTGGACAATTAGAACGCAGCATGGAAGCGCACGAAGCAGCAGTCAAAAGCGTAGCAATTAGTTCTTATGCCAATACGATTGTCAGCGGCGGACAAGATAAAGTAGTAAAAATATGGGACTTACGTTCTGGAAAGTTACGAAAAGCGATTAAAGCTCACAAAGAAGAAGTTAGAAGCGTAGCTATTAGTGTTGATGGCAGAACTATTGTCAGCGGCAGCGGAGATAAGACAATTAAACTATGGGATGTTTATGGCAACCACAAACACACTTTTAGGGGTCATGAGAGCAAGGTCGATAGTGTAGCGATCGGTGGTGACGGTAGAAGTATTATTAGCGGCAGCCGCGATCGCACGATTAAAATTTGGGATTTACAAACCTTGGCATTAGAGCAAAACTTAACTACTGAAGATTCCAGTAAAATCAATAGTATTGCAGCTAGTGCTAATAGCCAAATTTTAGTCAGTGGTGGAAAAGATAGTACCCTCTCAATTTGGCATTTGAAACGATGATAGTTATACGAGTATAATACAAGTTATTAGGTTTCTTGGCAGACAATTATTATTGTTAATTCAATCTCAACTAGCTAGAGAAGTGCATCTCTCAATCAAGTGAGACATATAAATAATTAGTCGAATCGATTTAGATGAAGAGTTCGATTAGACGAATATAAATCACAAGTATTCAACTATGTTTGTAATACGATTTATTAATAATCTTAAAATATTAGCTTTTCTTATATTTATATTTACCCCATAACTACCCCTTGAGCATGACTATGAAACGAAACCTACTAGCCAAAACCACCATCACATTGAGCATAGTAATGGGTGCGATCGCAACTGGAGCAGAATCCACCTCAGCTCAAGATAGATTTGCCTGCGACACCAATCAAATGTCTACTACCGTACAGACAGAAAGAGGTTCTATTCCTCTAATTAGATGGACAGATCGTTCTTTTCCACCTCCTTTTACTCCAGAACAACGTTGCCAGATTGTTTCTAACCGATTCAAAACTTTTCACAACAACGGAACGCTAAAGTACATTAAAGCTGATAAGGTCAACAATCTACCCGCCCTATGCGTCGCAGCCTATAAAGGAGGTCCTTGCTTGCCTAATGGTCTGTTGGTAACGTTGAAACCTGGTACAGATGCAAATCAAACCTTAGTTAAAATTCTGGATCGCCGTGTTTGGGCTACTAGCGGAGTCGTTCAACTTGACGGAGGAGAAAAGCCCGAAGCATTAGTCTCTAGAGTGAATGGTGAAACTTACTTTAATATGGAACAGTTTTTGAACTGGAGTGGAGAATAAATTTAATAAACTATGGTTGCGATCGCCTTTCTGCTTAAAGATTAATGAATAAAGGCTGGATTTATCGCGAAAAAATTAAAGCCGCTGATGAGGGGCAAACTGTTTTAGAGTATTACAGTCAAAAATATTCTCATTCTAACCGTGCTGAATGGCAAGCCAGAATAACATCCGAGCAGATTTTACTCAACAGTTCTCCTACCGATCTGACAGCGATTATTCATCGGGGAGACAGACTGGAATATCATCGCCCGCCCTGGAATGAGCCAGAAGTACCGTTAGAGTTTAAGATACTTTACGAAGATCAAGACTTGCTGGTAATCGATAAGCCTTCGGGATTGCCGATTATGCCAGGAGGAGGATTTTTAGAAAATACTTTGCTGTGGCAGCTAAAGAAAGATTATTCTCAAGATCCTCCCACACCCATTCATCGCTTAGGTAGAGGAACTTCTGGGCTGATGTTATTGGGACGATCGCCTTTAGCCAAATCTAGTCTCGCCCAGCAAATGAGACATAGTACTAGCGATCGCCATAATCATAAAATCGGTAAAGTTTATCGTGTGTTGGTGCAAGGCAATTCAATTAGCGATCGCCTCCAGATCGAACAACCTATTGGTAAGATAGCTCATCCAGTATTGGGCTATGTTTATGGCGCAATATCTGATGGTAAGCCAGCTTATAGCGAAAGCAGGGTAATTCAGCGTTACGATCGCCATACTTTATTAGAAGTTACCATTTTTACTGGTCGCCCTCACCAAATTCGCATCCATATGGCATCAGTAGGCTATCCGCTATTGGGAGATCCGCTATACATATCAGGGGGAACATTTGCACCTATTTCCTCACAAGAAAAAGAAGAGCGATCGCCTATTCCTGTACCAGGAGACTGTGGTTATTACCTTCACGCTTATCGTCTATCTTTTGTCCATCCGCGATCGCAAAAAAAAGTCAGCTTTGAATGTCCTACCCCTAGCACATGGGATTCATTGATAACCCAGGATTAGTAACTAACAATTAACAACTAACAACTAACAACTAACAACTAACAACTGACAACTAACAACTAACAATTAATAACATCTATCTCCTAGTCAGACTATAAACTTCTTCAGCAGTTTTTTCTGGCTTTCCAGATAGAGGAAAAATCAACACGTTTTTAACTGATTTGTTGTCTAAAACTTCTTCTAATCGATGAAACTGTTTATCGGTAATAGCAATTCCGCCGTATTTGTTGATGTAGTTAAATTCAGCCTGGAAATTTTTCTCGTTGTAGTTTTGAATAAAAATGCGATCGACATCCCAATTTTTCCAATCTGCCGCGAAATAACGCTTTGCCCAATAAGGGTTATGGTGACAGAGATCGAAACTAACGTCAGGATTAGCCTGCTTCATCGACTTGATCATCGAACTGACAAATTTAGTCAGACTATCAGTACGATCTACTTTTCCTGGCAACTTTGCATGATAGCCTAAATAGTCATCCCACTGTACGGCGTCGATACTCGGATACTTTTGGACAAATTCAGTTAAGATATCGCGGAAAAAATTTGCTACTTCAGGATTCTCCACGTCCAATAAATAGTGTTCTACTCCTGCATAGGTGCGATCTATTCCTGGAATTACCCATTTCTGAGCGATCGCCCGATCGAAGACGGGACTGTTTTTATCGATCTTGATACCTTTTTCAAAGTAAGCGTGAACCTCCATTCCTTGTTGATGGGCTTCATCAATTAACCAATCCAACCAGCGATCGCGAAATAGATTGGGACAGCTATTATATCCCAGGGTTTGCTGCATTACTTCGCTACGATACATAGTGCAGGCATTGCCCCAAACTCCGTGAATAATGGTATTAAAACCACGAGCTTTATAATAACGAACGCGATCGCGAATCATTTGTTCGCTAGCATTATTAGTAATTTGGTAGCGGCTGAGATAAATTCCGCGAATGTTTTTCTGTTCCCATTTAGTTGGCGGGAGAGGTTTGATTTCAGGAGGAACAGGGGCGCTTTTAATAGTTTTTTTCTCTTCGATCAGAGGTAATTCAGGAGATTCTACGATTGAGACGGGCGGTAGACTGGGAGAAAGAGTAGGAGGAGTTACAGGAGTGGGAGATTCGGCAACAGGAAGGGACAATTCTACTCCAGGAATTTTAGCTAGTAAATCATTAATTCGATCGATATTGATACTTGGCAGTCCATTTTGTCGAAACCACCAAAATCCCCCGCCTAAAAAAAGTAGAATAACGGAAATCGGAATATTGCCACAACCACAGCCTTTGTTTTTGTTTGACACGACTAACTACTCATTTACAAATTTTACAAACACTCAGCCAGTAGGCTAATTTTTCCCTCTGCATCAACCTGCCAGCTTTGCGCTTCGATTATTGCCCGATCTGCAGTAGATTTTGGCGAGTTTATGCTCGATAAATTTTGCGTTGCTACTGCATTGTCTGAAGGCAGACTAGAAAGATCGGATCGTTCAATCCACCAGGATATGTTCTCCCAGACAGAGGAAGTCGAAGAAATTTGGTTTGATGCTGTAGCATATTTTTGGTTTGGCTCACAGCTAGCCAGAGTCAACTCTATCGTGTTTATCTGGGAGAAAGCGATCGCATTGTCTAATTGATAGTTGTTACTACTGTTAAAATTTAGATCGATGTCGCTCGATGCTTCACTTGCTTGACTCGGACTATAAATTATCGTGTCATCTGCAAGATTCAACTCCTCTGCCTCAATTTGAATAGAATCAGTCACACTAGAATTGGAACTCTGAATTTTACTGCCGTTCTCAAACTCGATCGCCTTGCCCGTAATAATTATTTGTCCGCCATCGCCATCAGCATTTTGTTGGGCTTGATTAAGAATACCGCTATCTTTTCCCGTGGAGAATAAGCGATCTCCTGTATGAATTACAATCTTGCCAGCATTTCCTCCAGCCTTCGTCGCGGTACTTATCTTTCCCCCATTGTTTAGAGATAAATTATCTGCGTTGAGATATATCGAACCACCATGACTACTGCCTTTTGTTTCCGTAACAATTCGACCGCGATCGAGAGAAACACTGTTAGCATTTAGCTTAATAATCCCACCTCCATTAGCAAAACTGGTAGTGGAAATACTGCTAAACTCATCTTCATTAGTATTGCCCAACACAATCGAATTAGCATCGATTTTGATGTTGCCGACTTGCCCCGTACCGATAATGCTGTAAGCCATAGTGTTGGCAGAAGCTTGCATAATGTTCAAAGTGTCAGAATTTGCATGTTCGACAATACTGCGCTCGAAATTACCAGCATAAATTCTCGAACTCTCCTGAACTAAAAGACTGTCTGTGGCGATTTCAATATCTCCACCATTGCCAATGTCTTCAATAGCACGAGCGTATATCTTGCTGTCTTGGGTTATGTTGACTGCTTCTGCGGTAATATTCAAACTACCTCCATTGCCCAAGCTAAAAGTATCGAGCTGAATTCGAGCGGTATTTTGAATATTCAATTGAGCTGTATCCAGGCTAATATTTGCCCCATTCCCCGCAGCATTTTGTCCCACTGTAGAAAATAAACCGCTGTCAACTCCCTGTACTTCTATTTCTGTAGCGCGGATATTTAAATCTCCTGCATCTCCTGTGCTTAGAGTATTAAAGTAAATCTGTCCCCCTTCTACAACAGATAGGCGATCGCTTTCTATTAAAACATTGCTGCCATCTCCCACCGCATCTTCAGCAACTTCAACATACAAAGAGCTATTAAAGCTCGAATATGGACTTGTTCCAGTAATATCTAATTCTCTGGCGTTTATGCTTATCGATCCTGCTGTTTTCTCTCCCAAGCTTGCACTTAAAATTGCCGAACCTTCTGTTATGCTAATCGAATCGCCGACAAGCCCAATGCTGCCAACCCCATCGCCATTAGCTGCAATTGATGCGGCTTTAGATAAGCTTATGTTGCCCAAGTCACTGACTCCAGAATAATCAAAATCCCAGGTTGTGAGATGGGGATTCAAGGTGACTGTTTGATTCCCTGCAATACTAGCTAGCTCGATATTTCCCGTCGATGCAGTTAAATTGCCTCCCTGTAGAAAAATATCCCCACCAATCAAAGCTAAAGTTTCATCTGCCGAGACGTTTAATCCTTCGGTGTGGTTTTGCCAGTTAATTTTAGAGCGATCGCCAGAGCCATTTTCTGCCCAGCTTAAACCGTTACCAGAACCTAATACAGTAATGGGTTGAGCCTGTTCTCCATACTGCAAACCTACTGGAATGTTAACTGTTAGCAAAGGATTTGCTTGAGGATCGACTGCGCTAAACTCTTTATTTTCATCAAATTGAATACTATCTGCGGTGCTAGTTATAAACGAACCGCCCAAATCCAAAGCGGCATTTTCGCCAAAAATAATTCCATTGGGATTGATTAAAAATAAATCTGCACTGCCATTATTTTTAATTAAGCCATTAATTTGGGAAACAGAATTTCCCGTAACTCGGCTAAAAATGCTGGTAATGTCGCTGGCATTATTAAAATGAGCCGTATCTACCCCACTGCCTAGATTATCAAGATCGAGCGAGAATTCACTAAAGCTGTGAAATAAGTTTGTTCCCCTTACTGTTCCGCCATTAATCTCTGCCGTATTTCCATCGACTGTAACTGTAGAGTTACTGGGTAAAGAGCGATCGGGAATTATTTGAGCGTTGACGATATTGCGATAGCTACAACCAATACTAATAAAAACAGAAGCAATTTTGAGTTTCCAACCAAACAGCAAGAACTTACTTTTCGCTTTTGATACCGACATATAGCTTCGCTAAACTCAAATTATCCGTTAAAGCTTAAGCGAGATTGTGTCAAACGTCCTCCATAGAAACCACATTTAATTTAGGATCTAGGCTACATTTAGCCAACTAAGAATAAAATCGCCTTCCAAATGGCGATCGCCCTAACCGCGATCACCAGTACGATGATTGGGGTAATAATTTTTACCCCCGACTACTATCTCGAAGAGATGGGTTATTGGTGGCTGGGATTGAGAAATTTCTTCAATCTCTTGATGTTTATTCGTTTGATCTGCATCGCTTATCTTTATCAGTTTGAGCAGATAGTACGTCAGCATTTAATTTCTGTCGGAGAGAAAAACTAGTCTCAAATCTTAATAAATTAATCTTGTTAACCCTATCTCACGCTTACTACTTAACCTTAGTAGCCTTATTAGCACCTCGTTCGAGTTCGCGCATTTTCTTACCGCGCCAAATTATTTTTACAGGGGTTCCCGTAAAGCCTAACTGCTCTCGGAACTGTCGATCTATATAGCGTCGGTAGTTGTCGTTAAAACGCTTGGGATCGTTAACAAACAGAGCGATCGTTGGGGGTTGAGAAGTCACCTGAGTACCGTAATAAATTCTGCCTTGTTTTCCCTGACGAGAAGTTGGGGGAGAATGCCAGCTAACTGCTTCTTCCAAAACTTCGTTAATTACCGAAGTGGTAACGCGACGACGATGAGATTCCGCGGCAACGTCTACCATATCAATAATTTTGGACACTCTTTGCCCAGTCATCGCACTGACAAAGATCATCTGCGCCCACTCCATAAAATACAGACGAGCCATAATCTCTTTTTTGTATTCGTTGATTGTCCCCGTATCTTTTTCTACCGCATCCCACTTATTAATTACCAGAATTACCGCTCTTCCTTCGTCAATAATTCTCCCTGCAAGCTTGAGATCTTGTTCGGTAACGCCATCTAAAACATCGATAACAAAAAGCACCACATCCGAACGACGAATTGCTTTAAAAGATCGGTTGATGCTAAAAAACTCAGCACCATAATTTACATTTTTTTTACGACGGATACCTGCTGTATCGATCAAACGATAGGTATTGTCGCCTCTTTGAATAGTAGTATCGATCGCATCGCGAGTCGTACCAGAAACAGGACTAACAATCGAACGATTTTCCCCCAACAAGGCATTAAGGAGACTTGATTTACCAACATTAGGACGACCGATAATTGCTACTTTAGTTTCATTATCTTCAACCAACTCATCAACAGGAGGTAAATGAGAGATCAGATCGTCTAATAGCTCTCCCGTACCGCTACCATGGATTGCCGAGATAGGATAGGGATTACCCAAACCTAGCTCCCAAAACTCGGCTGCTTGAGCGACTCCTTGCTCTACGGACTCGCATTTATTTACAGCTAACAGTACGGGGACAGATTGGCGGCGCAGCCATTCGGCTATTTCGCGATCGCCTGCCATCAAGCCAAATTGACCGTCTACTAGAAAGATTGCTACAGAAGCTTCAACTAATGCCGCCATAGCTTGCTGACGAATTAACGGTAAAAATTCTGTGTCGTCGTCAAAAACCAAGCCCCCTGTATCGACAATTTGAAAATCGCGATCCTGCCAAAATGCGGGGCGGTAGGTGCGATCGCGGGTTATTCCTGGTTGATCGTAAACAATCGCCTGTTTATCGCCAGCCAAACGATTGACAAAGGTAGATTTCCCGACATTGGGTCTACCAATAACAGCTACTATAGGTAATTTCATGTTCTGTTAAGACGCTACACATCACGCCTGTAAATTGGGTAAAAAATGAAGAGGTTAAGATTGCTTTTACACAACTTAATAGTCTAGATCATAATACCTTATTCTTTAAAATACGGAATATTATTAATCAGAAAGTGATGGTGGCTTTGGATGTTAGAAATAGTTCGAGATAAAAGTGAAGCTCTTGTTACGGAAGCTAATACTCTAGTAGAACAAGGAAAAGTTCGACAAGCAACATCTATCTATATTGAAGCGATCAAATCAGATCTCACCAATTATCGAGCCTTCTATCATCTAGGTTGGTGTTTATTCAAGCAAAACAGATTGAGTGAAGCTGCCAGCTTTTACCACTATACGATCGATGCCGATCCTCAATTTTCCCAGGCTTACTTTGCTTTGGGAGAACTTCTGTCCCAACAAAAGCAATTTAAACAGGCGATCTCTTACTACCTGAAATCCATCAAACTAAATCCCAACCAGTTTAATTTTTATATGGGTTTGGGGAAGGCTCTAAAAGCGATCGGCAGTCAAGAACAAGCCCTTAGCTGCTTTCAAAAAGTAATTAATCTCAAGCCGAATTTTTTATGGGCATATATTCAGTCTGGTGCTATCTGGCGACAACAAGGCGACTATCAAAAAGCAGTTGAATGCTACATCCAAGCAATTCAAATCAATCCTAATTTCCAGGCAGCATATACTATTTTAGAGTTCATACCCATTGCCGAAGAACAGTTAGACAAATTAATCGATGTTTATCAGAAAATAGTCGAGCAAAATTCCCAAATTTACCAGGCATGGGCAAACTTAGGGGATGCACTAACCCAAAAAAAACAGCTAGATAAAGCGTTAGAAGCTTATCAGCAAGCTTGTTATTATAAAACAATTAAAGCCTATCCTCAGATAGCCCAGTCTTACCTCAAAACTATCAACAAACGAGAACCAGCTTTTATTATCATCGGTGCGGGAAAATGCGGGACGACTTCCTTGTTTCAATACCTCAGCCAGCATCCTCAGATACTGCCACCAATCAATAAGGAAATAGATTTTTTTAACTTCAATTTTACTCAGGGTTCGGATTGGTATTTAGCTCACTTCCCCACTTTGCCCGACGAGCAAAAGTTTATTACAGGAGAAGCAAGCCCCAGCTATTTTTCCTATCTTCATGTCGAACGTCGCCTCTACGAGCTATTTCCGCAGACAAAAATAATTATTCTACTGAGAAATCCTGTTGCCAGAGTTTTTTCCCATTACCATCACAAAATTAGAGAAGGTGCGGAAAAAAGAAGCTTAGAAGCAGCTTTAAACTCAGAGCTAAACGCCATCAGGCAGGCAACAGAAGCCCAACTCTCTTACATTCGCGGGTATTTGGGTATTAGTATGTATGTTTACAAGCTCAAACGATGGCTATCTTTATTTCCCAAGGAACGAGTTTTAATTCTCAAAAGTGAAGACTTGTATGAGAATCCTGCTGCCACAATGTCTGAAACCTGCAATTTTTTGAATATAGCCGAATTAAAGGCGATCGCCTACAATCGACATAACTCTGGTGCTTATAAACTTCAGGATGATAAGCTCAAGCAACAGCTAAAAATATTTTTTAGGGGTTACAATCAACAGCTAGAAACTTTTCTCGATCGCCAGTTTGACTGGGATTAGGGATTGTCAACAATTATAGCTTTTAAGCTATTTTACAGCTTGGTAAATAGCTTCGACCAATCAACAACATCTGGTCTTTCACCATCATTAACAATCGAGAAATCTTTGTTAATCGTCTCATCATAAAACAACGATTCGACACAGACATTTGCCACATCTACACGACTGGTATCTCCATTGAGATTATCCCCTGGCTCTATGACTACAGCCTGTTTGCCATCGGTTTTAGCTCTTAATAAAGTGTTGAGATCGTAGGAAGTGTAAGGACCATCGATCAGTCTTCCTGGGCGAACAATCGTATAGGGTAAACCCGACATGGCGATCGCTTTTTCCCCCGCAAGTTTGGCATCGAGTACGCCAAAAGCATTAAGAATATTGAAAGGTAAACTATCTTTGCGTAGCACGCCACAGGAAGAGACAAACACAAAGCGTTTGAGATCTTTCGGTACTGCAGAAACGAGGTTTTTGACACCTTCTCCATCTACTGCTTCGGGGCTATTGGAAGCTTGAAACAGATTTGCAAAATCCCATTTTAGCGACGGAAAAGCAGTTGTCCCCGTACAGCAGATTAAATAGTCTATGTCCTTAGCCGCCTCAACCAAAGAATTGGGATAGCGAATGTCTCCCTCTACTATTTCTATTCTTCCCTCGAACATCGATTCGGCTTTGGCTTTATTTCTGGTCAAACCACGAACAGAAAGATCTTTTGCCAGCAGTTTTGCTACTACTAATTGTCCTACTCCACCCGTTGCCCCAGCAACTAAAATTTTATCCCTTTGAGATACCATTCTTTTTCTAAATTATGTTCTTATTATTATCCTGGCAAAAATCGCCAAGCTAATTCAAGATAATTTTGGGGATTTTTAGGGAACTATCAAGGTAAGAAGAAGTGTTTTATACGCAAACTCATTTCTTCATTTACTATCTTAGGCATATTGCAAATTTGAGAAAATGCAATCTTCTTTTATTTATATTTTCCTGTCTACTGTCATTGTGTTTGCATTGATAGGATGTATTATCTTTATGGTTGGTGTACAAATATACAACAGCTTAGTTGCCAAAAAAAATCAGGTAAAGAAATCTTTCTCTAGTGTTGATGTTCTATTAAAAAAACGCTGGGACTTAATTCCTAATTTGGTTGCTGTAGTCAAAAACCATATGGAATTCGAGCAGCAAACTCTAGCGGAAATTACACGACTGCGATCAAGAGCAATGTCTGGAGATATTACTTCAGAACAAAGGCTGAATACAGAAAATCAGATTACGCGCACCATGGGTAACATCATGGCGTTAATCGAGAATTATCCCGAATTAAAGTCCAACGAACACGTTACTCAATTATTAGAGTCCCTCAATGAGACAGAAGAACAGATTTCTGCCGCACGCCGTTTCTACAATACTGCCGTAACCGACTATAACAATGTGATCGAAATGTTTCCCAGCAATCTGGTTGCAGGCTACATGAAATACGCCGCTAAAGAGTTATTTGTTACTCCTGCTGAAGAAAGAAACAACGTAAATGTTGGCGAACTGTTCGACTAATTAGGAAAAGATGTGGACAAATCAATATCAGAAACAGATCGTCTCCTAATCGAAGGCGATCGCAATTTACATCAGGGCAAATTCACCGCAGCTATTGATATTTTTGAACGTTTATTAAAATCAATCGAGCCAAGCGATCCTCGATATTTCAACATTCAAAGACATCTAGTCAAAGCCTATCAGCAAAACGGTCAAAATGAACAGGCGATCGCTCTTTGCCAATTGATGATCGAGAGCGATTTCAATCTTACTTCCATGTGGGGTAATAAGTTTATTCACCAACTCGTTCCCCCCTCAGAATTACAGTCTGAAGAGCCGCCAGCAGAAAATCTAGTTTCTCCGCGTCAAGGCGAGTGTAAAATCCAAGCAAAATCTTTATCCCAATTCAAACAATACTGCCAAGATAATTTGCTGGAGAAGCTGCAAACAATTGAAGCAAAAAGAATAGGCACTTGGTATAGCATCGCTGGTTCGGGCATTGTTTGTTTGGTAGCTACTTGGGCTTTGTGCCAGCTGATATTCAGTTTATTGAGAATTAACGCCAGCATTCTGATTTTCTATCTTGCCTCATTGATTTTCGTTATTCCAGTTTGGATTATTTTTTGCCAAGGGTGCATCGAAATTTATCGTCTAAATTTTAAAAATGACATCATCAAAAAAATTATTAGCTTTATTGATGAAAGCGGCTCGCTCAAGTATTCAAATCAGCTATTGTTAGAAGACAAGCGGCAAACTATTTTAGCCTTTACCCAAAGTCAAATCTTTCAAGATGAGTTAGAAGAACCAGATCGCCTCGAACAAGAAGACTGCGTTTATGGGGCGATCGGCAGCACAGATATCTTTTTCGCCGAAATATTAGTTGAGAACGTCAAAGCTGGATATCTCAACGAGTACGAACAAGCAGAATATAAAGGGCGATCGGTTATCTTTAGAGGACTATTTTTTGAGGCTAAGTTCCCTAAAAAGTTTACTAGCCGTACCTTTATTATACCCAATACTCTACAGAGCAAAATAGCATCTTTTAATAGCTGGAGAGGAGAAAGTGTAACCCTAGAAGATCCAGAGTTTGACAAGATATTTCAGGTCTACGGTGACAATCAAGTAGAGGCTCGCTATATTCTATCCACCAACCTAATAGATCGTTTAGTTAAATTTAATCACAAAGCCAGGCGCAAAGTATATCTATCTTTCGTCAGCGGCTTTGTATATATAGCAATACCATATTCTCATAATCTTTTTGAAGCCAAATTATTTACCAGCATGAAATCTTTTGCCCCCTTAAGAGAATATTTTTGGGACTTGCAATTAATGATTGGTATCGTAAACGATCTAAATTTGAATCGCAAAATATGGGGCAAGTAGCTGCAAGAGAATATTTATTTCTTCTTTTTTTTATAAGTGCGTATTTATAACTAATACATTATATAATGTTTTCTTTTTTTTCGGTGCTTGCACTTATCATGTTTATCATTTGTCGAGGCTACAATGTCCAATGTAACCAGTATATTGTCGAATGGAATCGACTTTTATTAACTTATGATTTTATGTTTGGCAAGTAGTCAATAACTCTTAAAACATTGACTTCTGATAAAAGCTAAGTAAGTTCAATATTAAACAGCTTTTCCAAATAAAATTTAAAATCATATTGTCATATCTAAGGTTGAGGTATTTTTTTGAAACACTACTTAGGACAGGGATATGCTAAAAAACTTAACTAATATCTTTGCTAAGAATGGGGGAAATATTGGGATTGAAATCAATCCACAAAAAATAAAAGTTGCCCAAATAGCCAAGAATGGACAGCAGTATAAGCTGCTCAAAAACGTTTCCGCCGATGTTCCCGCAGGAATATTTGAAGATGGAAAAGTTATTGATTCTTTAAGCCTATCCGAGCTAATCAAAGATACTTTAAAGGCAAATAAAATTAGTGCCAAACAAGTCTCTACAGCAGTACCGATGAGGGAAGCTATTATTCGTGTAATTCCCGTTCCAGCCGAATTGGATGAAAACGAATTGAAAGATATGGTTTTAGTACATGAAGCAGGAATGTATTTGCCCTATCCTAGAGAAGAAGTAGACTTGGATTATGCCAAACTCGGCTATTTCATGGATGAAGACGGAATTGAAAAAGTTAATGTTCTATTAGTAGCAACTAAAAAAGAAGTGACCGATCTCTACAATGAGATCTTTCAACAAGCCGATCTTCAAATGGGAGTTCTAGAAATCAATAGCTTTGCCCTAATTAGAACTATTCGAGAACAGTTGAGACAGTTTGGTTCTAAAGAAGCTGTAGTGCTAGTCGATGTTGAATTTGACAGTACAGAAATTGCCATCGTTGTCGAAGGAGTACCCCAATTTTCTCGAACAGTACCGATTGGAACATACCAAATGCGTACGGCGTTTTCTGACGCGATGGGCTTACCCAATACAGGAGAAACAGAACTACTGCACGACATAGATATTATCGATGGATTAAGCGATTCAGGTGGTATCGATTCATCACAAATTGAGTCAGGCAAACTAGCTTTGATGAAAGTAATGGAAGAGTTGACCGAAGAATTAAGTCGCTCGATCAACTTTTATATCAATCAAAGTGAAGACTTAGAAATAGCTCAATTGCTCTTGGCTGGACCAGGAGCTGGTATTAGCCAAGTAGATGAGTTTTTCACTCAAAAACTCAATTTACCCACTATGAAAATCGATCCTATAACTACCCTTGGTCTCGATGTTAGCCAAGATATTGCACCCGAATATCGTCCAGGTTTGGGTATCGTTCTAGGATTAGGAATGCGAGATATTTAGAGTTAGCTTTAGTATTTTTTCTCTTAAATCTTTATAGAGTCAATATTAAATCCTCAAAACTCATTATTCTTAAAATTGGTATGATCTTATGTATAACTTAGATATTAATTTTCTTAGAGATAGGGGGCTAGAACAAACTGTTGAAGTTAGTGATAGCTTTGCTCAAAAGAAAGAACCTAGTATTGTCGATAAAGTGCCGATCGCCATCGGAGCCCTA
>JBCDCO010000124.1:0-16085 GCA_039181635.1 Cyanobacteria bacterium P01_G01_bin.19
AGCTGTTTGATTGGATATATAATCTTACAGCTAACAGAAATTCCTCAAGAGATAGGCTCTAAGACATTAGATAAACTGCGCTATCTTCAATCATTTATGAATGAAAAAGTCAGCTATATGCATTGGTTTAGAAGGATGAGTTTTTCTTGGTGAATTTAGCCTAGATAGAGTCGATCTAACTTAAAATGTAAAGTTTTGTATTAGCATTCAACATTTCTGGGTTGGAATAACTAGGGCGTGTGATCAATTGATGGGAAGAGTGCTTTTGAGAGGATTTCAGCGAGATACAAGGAGAAAAATATTCTGAGTAGCATCGCTACGGAGGTTATTTTTCGACGAAGTAGGTCGTTGAAAGACCGAAAAAAGCTCTTTTTTTCTAATTGATCACACGCCCTATACTTCCTGTTCTACCGCAGCACGATACAACTTTTGAATTTTGCGCAAAACTTTATCCAAAATAGAATTGCGACATTCAGAATTATTCGGATCGCAACTTTGAATTGTTTCGATTAGCTTCGCTTCGCGAGTATCGACATAACCGTCGCTATAAACTAGTCCGCTGATTGCTTCTAATAACTGCTGATAATCTTCAGCAGATGGATTATCGCCAAAATATTCTTCCAGCCACTGATAGCATTCAACAGGTTGAATTGGTCTTAGTTCTGATAGTAACGGTTTAATCTCAGGATCGTCAGCCAGCTTAAAATCTTGGGCTACACGACGTAAATAAACTCGTTCTTCTGGTTGGATAACACCATCAATCCAAGCAGCCGCGATCAGAATTTTGAGAATCTGTTTCATTTTGTTTTTATCTTGGGTCAGCATCTCAACAATTTCGTACTAATCTCACCATAAAAAATCCATCCATATCTGCCAAGTGGGGATACACTTTGATCCATCCTTGCGGTGTTACCAGGTTTTTAGCTATCACATCGGGAGGAGATTGAATACTCCAATTAGGATGATTTTCCAAAAATGATTCTACTACCTTTTCATTTTCTGAAAGATTAAGAGTGCAAGTAGCATAAACTAAAATTCCTTTGGGTTTTACCCAGGTAGCCGTCTGTTCTAATAGTTCCCTTTGTAGGGGAAAAAGTTCCTGTATGGACTCAAATGTTTTGCGCCAGCGAATATCGGGACGTTTATGTAGAGTACCCAAGCCAGAACAAGGTGCATCCAACAAGACGCGATCGGCTAAACCGACAAACCGTTCGACATTCCGACTGTCTTCAATCTGAATATCAATCGATTTTAACTGCAGTCTGGCGGCATTTTCTCTAACCTTATTTAATCTTTTAGCAGCGCGATCGCAAGCAATAATTTGCCCTCGATCCCCCATCAATTCAGCTATGTGGGTAGTTTTACCTCCTGGTGCGGCACAGGCATCGATAATTGTTTCTCCTGGCTGGGGATCTAATAAATGAGATACCAGTTGCGCGCTACTATCTTGAATTACCCACCAACCTTGCTTGTACCCAGGCAACTCGGCGATCGCTCCTGCACCAGTCAATCTAAGTCCTTGAGGAATTTCAGGAATGCGATCGACGGCAATGTCAGCAGCTTGAAAAGCTTCTATCGCTTTTTCTACGCTGGTTTTGAGAATATTGACTCGCAAATCTAATTTTGGAGTTCGATTAAACCAGGCTAGCAGTCGATCTGCATCATTCGTGGGCAATTGTTCCAGCAAAATCTCGACTATCCAGTCAGGAAAGCTGTGTAATATACCCAGTCTGCTAATAGGATCTTCTGGTAACAACAAAGGATCTCCCGATCGCGACTGACGAATATACCCCCGCAAAAGACCATTAACAACTCCGCCTAAGCGAGACAGATCATTGTTTTTAGCTAATTCGACACTTGTGTTTACTGCTGCTGAGTCAGGGATGCGATCTAAGTATCTCAATTGATATAGCCCTAAATGCAGAATAAGGCGCAAATCTGGAGGTTGCCGAGCAGCTTTCTTTTTACCCAGCAGATCGATTAGCGCATCCAAACTTCTTTGACGGCGTAAAGTACCGTAAACCAACTCGCAGGCAAAACTTCTCTCTGCTTGGCTAATTGCAGTAAATTTACCAGCAGATTTAATCGCGCGATTGAGAGCAATGTCAGTATATGCTTTTTTTTGGCAAATATTTTTGAGTGCCAAAAAAGCTATGGTGCGCGAATCGGAGGTAAATGTCATGCAGTAGATAAATGCAAAATTGCCCTATCCATTGTACATTTATCTCGCTTACAGATTTTTAGTACTGACAACTGCTTTTCTTAGAAGCCTCTATATTTCAAATTGTCTGGCGATCGGGACAGTCGATCGCCTCTTCTGTATTAGCAACATGAGGATTTACCGTACATTTGAGGCGATGATCTCCAGTAAAGAAACGACATTTAGTACAGGGAATTTGGTGCATTTTCTTGGCTGTGTTGTACGCATCTATCGCAAAGCTGACCAAACTCCAGCCCACGAGTCCCAATAGAGAATAGCCACCAATAAAGCGAAGATGGAGCAATATTGGCTTGAACGCGCTAGCAAAATGAAAAGTAGGTTGCAACACTGTTACCAATCGACAAATAAGCCTAAGTTGAGTCATAAGTATATATTATGACACACATGAGCTTAATTAATCTATTTGTCGATTTTTTGAGTATGGGCTTAAAGACGAGTTTTAATAACTTGAAACATTTGCATAATTTGCTGTTTGTTAAAGTGCTTCAACAAAGCCAAGGCAGCACCTTTAGGATCTGTAGGAATGGTCATGGTAGAAGCAGCAGCACTCGTACTTGCACCCGCATCAGGCGTTGCACCTGCGGTAGCGGCTAATTGCTGTAGGTTCTTACTGGGAACAAGTTTGCTAACTTGACCAGAGTCTAAGAGATCTCCAGCCTGCTTGATTTCTTTAATAACAACTTGAGCAATAGTACCGTAAGGATATTTTTTGTTAGTAATAGCTTTTTGGGTAGTAGCAACCAGAGTTTGCCAGTTTGCTTCTGTAGGAGCAATTTCGCCCAGCTTATTGCAAGCAAGATGCAGTTTCTGACGACTTTCTGGACTGTCAGACTGCTTAAATTGCTGTAGCATCTGTTTGAGGATTGTAGTTACTTGTTGGCTTACACTAGCACTGTCTGACGAACCACCCGATAGCAACTGTTGAAGATACTGATCCAGAATCGCAAAATTGGATTCTGCCTGTGCCAAAATTTCTACAGCATCGCTATCGCTAAAGTCAGTTGAGCTTTCTAAACGTTCGATTAGATCTTGCAGATGATCGTATCCATTAAGAAAAAGTGTTTCTAATTTTTGATCGACATCGACTTGATTGTCTTTGAGAATTTTAAAAGAATCTTCTAGGCGATGAGCAGTTTTTTGAATGCTAGTGTAGCCTAACATTGCTGCACCACCTTTGACCGAGTGAGCAGCCCGAAACATTTCATTAACGGTTTCTGCATCGCGGACAGATGTAGCTAGCTGTAAGATGCCTTGCTCTAGGGTTTGAAGATGTTCTTTTGCTTCTTCTATAAAATATCCTAGAATTCTTTGCTGATTAGCTGTGTCCAAAGCCTATATCTCCCGTTTCCTTTAACTTTGTAAAAGTGTGTATATAAAGCAATATATAAACACAAGTTTATCCCAGACTACTTAAATTGGGTAGTTGATTTTCAATATTCACTGAATGAAGATCGCGATTTAACCAAAAAGCATGAATGCCTACGTTTTTTGCTCCTAAATAATCTTCGTTTTTACTATCGCCAATGTGCCATGCTTGATTAGGTGATAAGCCATGTTTTTTCAAAGCGATTTCAAATATATTTTGATCTGGTTTTGCAAAACCCGCAACCGAAGAAATAGTAATACTGGTAAAAAAATGCTCTAAATCAAGAGCTTTTAATACGCTTATTAAGCGACTATCGAAATTGGAGATAATTCCCAAACTTATTTTTTGTTCCTGCCAATATTCTAAGCAGGGAATAACATCAGGATAGATATACCAAGGTTTTTCCGTGGCAAAATAGCCATATATTTCTTGAAAAAAATCAGTAAAATCACCGAAGCTATCTAATGCTTCTACCTGCTGAAAAGTCATTTCAACCACATTTTTCCACCAAAGAAATTCTCGTTGAGAAGTCTCCGCAAACGAATTGGCAGAAAATGCCAAACTTGGTGCTATTTTATAGCTACTAATAAAGGCTTCGTTAAGGCTTTTTGCATCCGTTTTTACCCCTTGTTTGAGGGCAAATTGCTGATATATTACACCTACGCTGCTTTTGAGACCGAATAAAGTTCCCATCGCGTCAAAAAAAATAACTTTTGGCAGAGGTTTCTCTGATAATTGAGCTGTCATATTAGATAAGATTAAGCCAGATCGAATGTTCTTACAATACAAAGACAATTCAACTTAGATTTGCTTGTACTTGATGCTGAATTGTTTGGGTTAATTCTTGAATAATCTTTTGACTATCGCCATGCAAATCTGACAAATATTGCCGCGCGTTTATTGGGGTACCGATCTTGATTCTGGCTTTTCGCAGTCCCTTGGATTTAGGGCGATCAATCTGAAAAACCTCTCGCTCTAGCCGATCTATGGTTGCTAAAAATCTTTCTGACGTTGGTTTTTCCGCTACGTAGCCATCATAAATCGCATCAAAATTAAGTAGCCGCACCGTAGTTAGCTTTAAGTGTTGATGATCGCCCTCGGACAAATCTGGATTCAATTGGCTTGAATCTTCTAGCATTGACTGGACTCGGTAAACTCGTTCTCGATTGGGAAGCTGAGTTGCTGAGGCTAGGTTGAGTTTGTCTTCACAGTAATTTAAAAGAGTCTTTTTGAGGCGAGCAATCCTAAAATTCCAATCTTCTCCAAGATTAGAGTCTATCTGGTATTCAGCTTCTAAATTATCCAAAACCCGAGCGGCAATTGCTCTCAACCGAAGATAAAAATCGTTTTTGGCAGGCGAAATTGATAAGGCGGTTTCCAACTCGCTCAAGCTGCGATCAATTTGGCGATCGGTTTTTCCCAGATAAAAATACTGAATGCTGACGGGTACAAGATATAAATCGGAGTCAGCTTCTTGCTTTGCTAGTTTGGAAACTGCCTTAAAAGCCAGCTCAATTGCTCCTGTCCGAAACTGCATTACCGTATCGTTTTGGTAAGAACAACCGCCTTCGGGGAAAATTGTGAGCTTGCATTTTGGTTGCTGAAGTATTTTAAGAGTTTGTAAGATACTAGAGCGATCGCCCACTCCTCGACGAATCGAGTAAGCTCCCACAGACTGCATCAGCCAGCCAATGATGCCGTTAAAAGCTTCGTATGCCACGATGTAGTGAAACAGCTGCCCCAAACGGGCAGAAAAAAGAAACATCACCAAACCATCATCTAAATTAGAGTGATTGGGAAGATATATTACCCTTTTACCATCGAGCTTTTTGAGGGTGGCAATATCGCGATCGCTAACTTCTAATTTGATTTGATAGGCAAAGTACATAACTATGTAAAAAATACTTTGAATCAAACGAGTCAGAACAGCATTTTGCTTTGGCGGTAGAAATTTTGCCTCACCCATCAAATATCTTCCCTCTTTTTATTTGTCACCACCATAGCTTTAGATCGGACAATTTGTTTTACGTGGACAGCAGTTCGACCAGAGGTTGAGTAATCCAATTTAGACCGACGGTTAGCTGATGCTTTAGAGTAGGCAAACGATATAAATAGACCAAACGACGAGCAATATATGCCATGGGACCGTCTAGTTTCAACCCCAAACCATTGATAGTGGCATTGTCTGTGCCGAGAGTCATCATTTCGCCCAAAGCCTGATAGCGAAAAGATAGTGGAGGACGATTTGTTGCCGATGCCCACAAATTCCAAGCACAGTAGTCTGATTGTTGGAAAGCAACCTGTGCTGTAGCGGGGAGAGGTTTACCATCTTCATCGTAGCAATCAGCGACATCTCCCAATGCATATATGTCACCTCTGCCTTCTACCAGCAAAGTAGGTTCGATTTTGAGCAATCCTTGCTCATTTTTAGGCAAAGGAAGGTCGTTGATTAATCCTGCAACCCGATTGCCAACCGTCCACAGTACCAAGTCCACTGGAATGGTATCTGTTTGTCCTTTATAAATTAAAGAAATGCGATCGGACTCGACTTCTGCTACTTCTGTCTCCAGATCTTGCCAAATATGGTTTTTCTCCAGTGCCTTAATAGCAGTCTCGCGATTAAATTCCGAGCTATCTTTAAGAATTTGAGTTCCTCGATCAACGATGCGAATCCGACCTTTTTCCCCCAAACGATCTGCTAATTTACAGGCTAGCTCCACTCCACTGTAGCCACCTCCGACTACTGCTACTCTAATTTTTTCTGGGTTGCTTTCTTCTAAAAGTCTTAGCTCTTCTTGAAGGCGATAGGCATGATTGAGAGAGCGGAAAGGTAAAGCGTGTTCTTTCGCTCCTGTAACTATGTCTACGGGGGTATTCCCGCCTGTTGCCAAAACTAATTTATCGTATTTGAGAGTAGAATTATCGGCTAAAGAAACCTGTTTAGCTTCAATATCGATATTAGAAACGCTACCCTGACGAAAAATAATTTCTGTATTCGCTAATAATTCTGCAAAAGGAGGGGCAATTTCCCAACTTTGCATCTCTTCTGTAATTAGTTCGTAGAGTAAAGGAGAAAACAAAAAGCGATCGCTTTTATCAATTAGAGCTATTTCTGGCTTTTGCTCGTAACTCCAAGGAAATTCGGCAAGACGCAAGGCAGTATATAAACCGCCAAAGCCTCCGCCAATAATACATATACGCGATTTTTCTTCGCTCATAACAGATCTTTATCTCGCGCTAACGAGTCGGTTGTTTTGCTTAATTTATCTTAATTTTAGCTAAGTTTAAACCATACTTTAAAAGTAAAATTAGCGATCGCAACAGCATTCTTCGACAATGATATAGATAGTTTCAGTTTATTTAACCAGTAGTAGCAGTATTGCTAGAAAAGGAAGCATTGTGATTAAACTATGAACCTCAGATGTCATAGCCATACCAGAAGCCATCATGTGATGGTGAGTTGGTTGCCAAACACTAGAGACAATCAAAATGGCGATCGGCAAAAAAATCTTCTTGTTCATAGCAGTAATTATTTAAATACTTTTCGAGTGGACTTCTAAAGTCTAAATATTTATACTTGTAATTAGGTATATTTATATTGAAGTTTTAAGTATCTTTTTTTAAGTAGAGATAAAGATTATTAAATAATGCAGATAGATTGATTGAAAAGCTGTTTTCAACAATTTTATTTAGTTTTTTACCTTTACCTTTAGTGTTTTCTTGGATAAAAGTCTTCTATATTTGATAGTTTTGGTAAACTCATTAAGATTATTTTGATTGGCGAGATTAAATATATAGCATTACGTATTTAGGTTAGGACATTACCCATTATCCACGAATAGATAACTTATAAATGTCCTAACACAAGTTTGTACGGCTATACAACACGTTATATTTAAATTTTGCACTAAAAAATCGAGCAAAGTTATCTGATGAAGTTAGGGTGGGCAATGCCCACCAAACAAACAATTCCTGTTCCTAACTCTATCTCTTGCTTAACAACTCAAGCTTGGTAAAACCAAGAGACAGGAGTGATAATTTATTGCTCGAATACAAAATGTGCGGTTTAAATGCAGATCGGCTTAGAAAGTAAAAGTAGTCCTTAGCGCCCCGATAAATATATCTTCGTTATTGTCTGCATCTTGATTGGGCGATGCCAGCCAAATCAGCCCAGGAGTGATTGAAATATTATCGTTGAGATTAAATCGATACAAAGCTTCAACGTGTAGAGGAATATCTACAGAGATATCTTCGTCTGTATCATCGCCATTGCTATCAATTGAGGCAAGAAATGGTTCTGCACCAACAATTAAAGCCGCTAGACTGCCTTCTTTGAGCAAATCAGATACTACCAGCGCCCCCGCAAAGTTAACAATTTCAGCTTCTCCGTTATCATCATCCCCACCGTTGATAATATCAGCAGTAGTGTAGCCACCCCAACCTCTCAGACTGATTTTAGGAGTGACATCAAACTGAGCTTGTACCCCAAAAGAATCTGTGGCTACTGGTGATGTACCAATATCTACACCTTCAGCTCCTCTAAGATTGGCAGCATTAGTACCAGTACCGCCCCAAAGAAAAGAACCTCTAAATCCAGGAAGCCCATCATCATTTAAAGTAGCTTGCTCATTATCATAACCACGAACATAAGTTAAACCCACTTTTAATGACTCTAGGAGAGTTAACTCAACTTGACCCATTGCTGAAAAGCTGCCGTTAAATAAACCATTGGCATCTGTGGGATCGGAGCCATTAGGTGCAATGTACCCCCCTGAGATTGCCAAAAAGTCAGTCAAAGTTAACTTTGCACCAATACCAGCCGTAGAACGGGCAATGCCTTGACGATATAAAGGGTTTCTTTCGCCAAAGCGACTTAAAGCACCCGTAGCGCCACCACCTGTGTTGAGCCCAGAGTTATAAGTTTCTGCATAAAAATGGTGAGCAGCTAAGACTCCCATGGCAGTAACCTTAAGCTTTTCGCCTACAGGAAAACTGTAGTGGAGTCGGTCTACTACAATATCGTTATTAGCCTGTCCGTCAAATGCAAAACGTCCTTCCCTAGTACCAGTTTCATCCTGAAAAGAATTGCCTATATTCCCTGCTGTCAGACGAGTAAACAGCTTATCTTCACCTGTAAAACTACTAACAAATGTCAAGCGGACTCGATCGGTAAAAACAGTTTCCGTGTCATCAACATCGTCCCCAAAGGCATCAGCAACGGTAAAAGCTGCCTCCCCAACTAGCTTAGTAGTAGTAGAAAAAGCATTGTCTTCGAGTACGGCAGTCCTGCCTTCGAGTTCGTCGATTCGACCTCCTAAAGTAGCGAGTTCGGCTTCAAATTCTTGAGTCAACCTTTGGATAGTTTCTAAGTCTCCTGAAGAATCTGGCTGAGAAGCAATCAAACGCTCGATTTGATTTAGGCAGCTATTCAAACCCGCAGCAAATTCATAGCGAGAAAGAGGTTGATTGCCGCGATAAGTTTGATTGGGAAAACCCGAAATACAGCCATAGCGATCAACTAAGCTCCGTAAAGCTTCGTAAGCCCAGTCTGTAGGAGATACGTCGCGAAGCTGGTTGACGTTGGTTACTTGTCCCAAAGAGTCGGTAAGGACATTGGGATCGCTAACATTGTCTGCTGGCGAGCCACCGAAATCGGCATAGTTGGCGATCGCATCTGCGTCGTTCAAATCAACTTGTTGCGCCAGAGCGCTGTCGTTCCCCGAAAATAAAACAGCAGAAACCAGAGCAGCACCACCAAGCAAAACTGGATGCTTGAACTTCATCATCTTAACTTTTCCTCACACCTAAAAATAAAAATCACCTATCTGCAGCAAAATAGCTACAGTAGTGAAAATATTCTCATACGAGTAAAAATTATTTTTCGTCAAATCTAATACCGATTTTTTAGCAAAAATCTACAGTAATGCAGCTTAAGAATATAATCTATGCTTAAACTGCAATTTGCGTCACAAAACAGACATAGTTGGCGAGTCAATTTTTTGCCTGTCTTGAGCAGAGTGCCAAATCTTGCCGTCCAGAGCCATTTGTTCGATTAAACTAGCTAGGCGCAGAGCTTTTAGAGCCTGTTCTCCGCCAACAGATGGACGTTCCCCTCCTCGAATGCAGTTCACAAAATGTTCTATCTCTGCATATATTGGCTCGACATTGGTAGTGTAAACTTTTTCGGTAATGCCATCTCTCTTATACTGCAGCTTCTGCTCTTCTTGTATATGACGATGAACTAAAATTTCATTTTGGAGAAAATCTGCTTCGATAAGAGATTTCTTACAGTGAGCCGACAAACGTCTGATCTTGCGGTGAGTTATCTTGGATGCGGTCAGAGTAGCAACAACCCCATTAGCAAAACCTAAATTAGCCGTTACATAGTCTAAGTTACCCGAATCTTCAGCCGAAATACTGCCGCTTGCAGTCAAACGGACTACAGGAGAAGCTGATAACTCCAGCAGCAGATCTATGTCATGAATCATCAAATCCAAGACTACAGACACATCATTTGCTCGGTTAGAATACGGGCTCAATCGGTGTGCTTCTAAAGCTAATATTTCTTCTGTTTGAATTACCTTGTTCAGTTCAGTAAAAGCAGGATTGAACCGTTCGATATGACCTACCTGCAATATACAGCCAGTTTCTGCGGCTAAATTGACCAAAGATTCTGCTTCGGCAATAGATGCTGCGATCGGCTTCTCGATTAGTATGTGTACTCCTGCCTTAAGACATTTGCTCCCTACTTCGTGATGCAATTTGGTAGGTACGGCAATACATACTGCATCAACATGGGGTAATAACTCTTCATAATTTTCGTAGAAATGTGTCCGATATTGACTAGCGATTTCGATTCCTCTGGCGAAATTTGAATCGCAGACCCCCACTAGTTCGATGTCCTTGAGCAGACTAAGAACGCGAGCGTGGTGTCTTCCCATATTGCCTACACCAATCACACCCATTTTTAAAGGCTGGGATTTTTGCTTATGATTTTGCAGCTGTTCGGATAAATTAGATTGCACTTTTTGATTGACTCCTCCACCATTAAGTCTCGATCCGCGAAAACTAAATATGTTTCAGCCATGCTAGATCGCTTAGATACTATCACAGACGTATTATTTGTAAATAAATTTCATATCTAATCTGCGATTTTTTACATTTGTTATATTTCTGTGTATATTAATATATCTTCATAATATCTTGTCGCGGTTGCTAAAACTAAAGATATTTGAAATGTTCGATCAAAATTCCATGGTAGGCAAGCTAACCTGAAGTGCTACGGGATGGCGAACACAAAATTTCAGTGCTAACCTTGGCTTTGAAAACTAGTAATTTTGTCAAAATTGTTGGTTTCCAGGTTATTTATTGGCAAGAGGAAGTGCAAAATGGGCAAATCGAAACTGGGCAAGCGAAGTTTGATTTTCTGGGGATTTACCTGGAGCATTATGGCGATCGCAGCCAAGCCAGCCATTTCTCAAGAGACAATACTCAAAAACCAAAATTCTCAGACATTGAATGTCGCTTCTTTACCAACATCCAGCAAGGTTTCTACCAAGGCGATCGATTTATTATCTCCAGTCGCATTGCCAGCCTATTTCACCGATGTTCAAACTCGAACCTATGAATTAGGACAGCTAGACTTAGAACAATTCTGTCGAGATTTTCCCTACAACTCTCAATGCGAAGGTGGTAGAGTCGATCCTATCAATGTACCCGTTCCACCTCCCGCACCTCCTGAAAACAATAATAACAACAGCAATAGCGATCGCCGCCGAGATGGGCAAAAGTCTGGCTGGGCGATCGTGCCAGAAATTAGCACTCTAGGTTTAGGTGGTAATGTCGTCAAAAAAATAATTCCTCAAATTAATGCCAGGGTCGGTATTAATGCTTTTAGCCTGGGATTAGACGGAATCGATACAGATATTGACTACGACGCAGATCTAAATCTATTTAATGTCTCTACCATACTTGACATTCATCCTTTAAAAAGCTCGGGCTTGAGATTGAGCGCGGGCTTTATTTTTGGCGACAATAATTTTGATGGTTCGGGAGATGTATCCGAACAAGTCATAGAGGGTTTAGAAGATGAAAACGAACTTGATGCTAGAATAATTGATACTTTAAGAGGAATAGACAATTTAGCCAATGTAGATGCAGAGGTAGACATAGCTGATGGCGTTTCTCCATATCTAGGAATTGGCGGGGGAAATGCAGTGGGAGAAGGGAAAGGCTTTGGATTTTGGTGGAATATAGGGGTTGTCTTCAGTGGTTCGCCTGACATTAATTTAGATACTGAACTCGCATCAGAACAAATTAGATCTGAATTTACAGGCACAGAATTTGAGGGAGAAGTCAACCAAATCATCGACGAAACTGAAGATAGCTTGGAAGATGTGGTTGATGGAGAAGAAGACGATATTGAAGATTCTTTGGATTTTGTCAATATCTATCCCGTCTTATCCTTAGGAATCTCTTATCAGTTTTAGGATAACTGTAGGCTCAAGCGATCGGAAAATAGAATTGGAGCGAAAATTTTGACTGCGAAAATTGGATTGTTCTCAACGACAGTACTAAAGAAGCCTATTACCCAGCAGCGAAAGAGCTAGAGATAAATCCTTATCGATTATTTTATTTCGCTTTCTCACCGATCTGGAAGACATTCTGATCGATATTCCCAATGATTGCGATCGCCTTAAAGCCATCATATCTCTAGTCAGGCATCTGCTAACTACTTCCTACTGGCTGCAAATGGAATACCAGCAACCTTCTCCGAAAACTAGTTGGTCGGTCAAAATGCTTTTTATCGCGAACCAGAATACCCTCTAACGATACAAATGGTAGCCTGGGAGCCTGGAGGGATGTCTCCCATTCACAATCACGGGGCTTGGGGAATTGTAGCCATAGTTAGCGGCAAGGAGAAAAACTGATGGTTTTTTCGATACTTGGATACCCTTAGTTTTTACTCGTATCAAAAAATCCTGGTGTTTTTTACGGAGGTGGTTCGAGAGTAAATATGCCAAACTCGAAACAAAGCTTTTAAACTAGATGATATGGTTGCTAATAAAGTTGATTCGCAAAATTATGAGTCTCAACCCTCAATTGACGTAGATAATTTACAACAGGATGTAGTTGCCCTTTTAAACGAGATAAATCTGTTGATCGACGCAACCAGAGCTGACATTGATAATATAGCCAAACCAAAATACGATCGCTTTCAGGATCGTATTGCTGCTGCAGAACAAAACGTCTTGGATTTGCAGCTGAGAATGGCAATCGTTGCACCGATGAAAGCTGGCAAATCAACTATTATTAATGCGATCGCTGGGCAAGAGTTATTGCCTAGTTGTGCAGTGGCAATGACAACCATACCCACAGAAATTATTTTCGACAATAACATTAGACAGCCAGTTCTAGAGTTGACCCAAAATACGCTCGATTTGTTTCGCGATCTAGAAAATAAGATTAGAGAGCAGGTCAAAAAAATTGGCTTAGAATCGCTACTGGATAAGCTCGGTCGCTATCCTCATTTGATTGGTTTGTTTGAAAAAATTGTAGCCTCTAAAAATGAATCCTTAAGCTTAAAAATTGTTGGTCAAACAAAGATTACCAAGCGGTTAAATTATCTGAATCATGTTGTCAGACTGTGCAGTATTCTCGAACCACAAACAGATCATATTGCCTTATTGGAAGACGTACCCTGTATCCAAGCACCTTGGTTGAAAATAGGCAAAAATAGAAAAATTGAAACCAAAGGAAATCTGACTATAATCGATACTCCTGGTCCCAATGAAGCAGAAGCAGGGTTACGCTTGACAGAAGTGGTGGAATCTCAATTACGTCGCAGTTCAATTGTTTTGGTAGTTTTAGACTTTACTCAACTCAATAGCGAAGCCGCCGAGACGATTAAACAACAGATTCAACCAATTATCGAGTCTATTGGCTTGGATAATTTATATGTTTTGGTCAACAAAATAGACCAGCGTCGAGAAGGAGATATGACTCCCGAACAGGTGAGAGAATTTGTCGCCGCAGATCTAGGTTTAAAAAACGATCGCAACCGCGTCTTTGAAGTAGCAGCGATTAGAGCCTTTACCGCAACTAAATTTTTACTCGAAGTACAGCAAAATCCCAGAATTCAGCTACTGGAAATACAATCCCTCACCTCTTTAGCTCAGGAAGTATTGGGGATAGATTGGGACGAAGAATTGGAAGATATCACCGTTAAAGTTATGGCAAAAAAAGCGGGTAAATTATGGCGTAAGTCTGGTTTTGCTCCCTTTATTGAAAGTGCCATTGCCACTTTAATTGCTAATGCTGCACCCCAATGTTTGAGTAATGCCCTGACTCTCAGTCGCCATCATCTATTATCCATTAGAGACGACTTAAATCTGCGGCATAATGCGATCGATCGGGATACTAGCAAGATACAAACTGAGATCGAATCATTGGAAAATGATTTGAATTATCTGGCATCTTGTCGCGATCGCCTGAGCACGATGGCTGATATAAAAATCAAGCTACAGCAGAGGCTACAGGAAATTCTCACCAAGCTAAAGACTGAATCTCTGGTTGATGTAGAGAGTTTTTTTGCTGGAGAAGAATATCAACAAGCTGACGCGATTAAAAAAGCAGACATTAATGCGAGAAATTTACTGTTGAGTAATTTAAATGACTTTGAACTATTTCCTAAATGGGTATCGGACAACATTAAAGCGGGAATAGAATACAAGGCTTCGGGGACAATTTCTTTTAAAACAGAAGCAGAGGCAGAAGCTTTCGCTGATAAAGCGATCAAGAGAGCAAAAGTGCGCTTGCAAGAATTGATTATTAAAGTGAGTGAAGATATCGATCTAGAAGTTAAAGAAGCCAGAAAAGGATTAGAATTTTTCCTAATCGATGAAACAGGAGAAATTATCAAAAGAGCAAAAGAACGACTGCAGACTGCTTTTGATATTCAATTAGAGCTACCATCGCCAATTATCAACTCCGAGGAGGAAATACAAATAGACCATAAATTGGTTAAAACTAAAAGTCGCTTAGTTGATGATGGTTATGAAGAAAGATTGGTCAAAAAAAGAGCCTGGTACTACTGGTTTGGAGCGATTCCCTTCTACAGCCAAGAAAAACGCAAAAAGCCATTCAAAAAAGAAGACTACTATGCTGTTTCGGTTCACGAAATTGTCGAACAAATCAATGTTTCTAGCGATCGCTTTATTGATGAAATTCAAGCAAAAATTACGGTTTACCTAGAACAAGAGCTACATCAGCAGGTAGATATTTTCTTTAGCAAATTGGATGAATATTTGACAGGATATTTGCACAATTTGCAGCAGGCTCAATCGGATCGCCAACTCTCTCTTGAAAATAGAGATCGACTCTTGAACAGCATTTCTAAACTGATTCCTCAAGCCACAAGCTGCATCGACAAAGCGGATAACTATTTAGAGCAAACACAAAAAATTATCGTCGAACAGCTTTAATTTTTTCCAGAATACAGAGCGATCGCACAAATCTCAAAAATCTTCTATCGATCAAAATCCTATTGTCCCAAGGCAGTAGGGTTTTTGTTTGTTTGCCAAAGTTTTTCTTACTCAGTTTATGTCAAGTTTTGTATATAATCTTAAAGAATAAATAACACGCTTAAAGTTATCCAAGTTAATTTCTCACACGTATACAACATGGTCTTGTTTAGTTCCAAAGAGCCAATCATTCGTCGCAAGCAGCACGCTTTAGATTTTCAAGATCGTCAGGGATTAATGCGATTTAAACTCAAAATCAGCAACAAGACTTTGTTTAACAGTATTTATACGCGAATAGACCAAGTTTTTGTTTATTGGGGTTTAATTACTGCCATTATTTTTTTTACAGCTCAGTTTGCTCCCATTGACTGGATAACTCAGGCTATTTTTTGGTCGATCCTGACTGCGATCGGAACGGGTAGCATGACTGTTTTGACTCACTTTTGGGTCAAAGTAGAACGGCTTCGCTGGGTATTGTATTTTTGGATTTTGCTGATGCTTGGCGGTGTTGTGATTACAGATTTGGCTATTTTTCGAGGATGGGGAAGTGTGCTGATGAACCTTTGTCCTTTGTGGCTGGGACTAATTGCAGCAGGATACTTTGGTACTGGATGGGGACTGCGATCGCGTGCTTTTATCATCGCTGGACTGTTTCATGTTTTGGGTATTGTCATTTTGCCCCTGTGTGTTGGCTGGCAATTCTCAGCGACTGGATTGATTATGACTGCCAATTTACTGATGTTTGCTGAAACACAATGGGATATGCGCCCTCCTATCGATAACTACAGTGTATTGACAGAAGAGCAAAAAGCATTTAATCGCGAACAATATCTAGTTCGCCAAGCTGAATCTTAAATTTATCGAGGGAAAACAGCTCGATATGCTTCTACCCCTTCGTAGCCATAGCGATTGTAGCCTTTAGTTTGGATCAATTCCTCCAAATAGCGCATTCTTTCTTCAGAAGCAGGATGGCTGG
>JBCDCO010000125.1:0-15944 GCA_039181635.1 Cyanobacteria bacterium P01_G01_bin.19
CCTAGCGAATCCGTTCATTATAAACAAATAAAATAGAATAAATAAATGATTTTTTTATATCTATTTTTATTGAAGCAGAATATCCCCTTTCTTAGCAAAACTTAAATATTGCATTGATCGCATGTATCGTAAGTATCAATACTATCAAAATTTTTTAACTATCGCTTATATTAGAGCGATCACTTATGCTTGCTGAAGAGATCGATCCACAAACGTTCCCAGTCGAGAAATCATTCCCTAATAACAATTTAAATCGAATTCACAAGCCATTTCTATAGCAGCACGCCCTTTGACATTTGCTTCTTCTGCGGTTAAAAAGATACTGTCAAAGCTGAACGGAACGCCTGAAAAGTCAATGATGCTGAAATGATATAGCTTATCTAGAGTACGGTAGACTAGTAAAGTGTAGCCATTGATTCCAATTACACTGTTGATTTCCATTTCATAGACTCCTGTCTTAAGAAAAGTTGCCTTGAGCAGTTATTTTCAATCTCAGTCACTAGTAAATACATTAATAACTCTGAATTTATGCCATTTACTAGAACATAAAGTATCCGAAAAATTATTCAATCAAACGGAAGTTAGATACTGATCGGATATGATTCCTTTCGAGCCACCTTCACTTTAATTGCAAACTTTTATTGAAACTGCATTAACTGCTGTTTATTTTGTTTCTTAACTTATATTAGGCTTTTTATATAGGTCAAAAACAACCGTGATCTTACTTAAATTAAATGGTTTTTTAGGAAAACAGACCTATCTTAAGTGTTTTTGACTAGCGTTTTAACTGAATAAATAACCTTGTCAGAACAAAAGAACTATAGTAATAATAAGTCTTAAAAAAAGTTGAATATGATTGCTTAGGTAAAACTATTAATTATTTGCCAGCAGATACCATAAAACAAAAATTGAACTGCAACAATAGTCAATAAGCCTACTGCAATCAGGGGTAAACCCGCTTCAAAGTCGATGTTAAAGCTTCTGATGAGCTGGCTAAAAATAAAAATGGCTAAAGTTGAGAGAATTATTCCAGCTAAGAGATTAAATGCAGGAAGATTAATCGCCACTAGCTGAACAATACCCAAAATAAGAGCAATAAGGTAAATAGTTTGTGGTCGGTTGGTTATCTTGATACCCAGCTTAAATTGAGACGCGATCGCTACGCCAACTGCAGAAAACAGAGTATAAAGTCCCAAATTAATTAAATTAGTATAAATTCCCAAAGCTAGATAAGAATTAGAACCACTTGCTTGTTTGTAGTATTTGCTGGGCCAAGTAAGAGGAATTTCATCGCTTGCCAGTTTCATAGGCGATCGCTCTCCCTGTCCAGTAGTGTATACGCAGCCGACTCGAATATTTTGGTTTCGCGCAACATCTTTTTGGACTGCTTCGACTACATATATATGAGGAAAGATTTTCTCTCCGTGACTGGAAATGACAGGATTTTGCTTGGGATCTAAATTATTTAATGCTCCTGCCTTAACGTTAGCAAATCTTTCACAGCCAAAGGTAGCAACAGTTTCTGTGACTTTGGTTAAAGGAAAAATATTTTCTGATGCTTGCTCGATCGCTTTTTTCCCTACCAAATTTACCCCCAAGCGACAGTAATCGGGCGAACCAATACTAGTCTGACAAATTTTGGGCAGTTGCTGTGAAGCGGTAGATGAATATCCTTGGCTGGTATAGATGCCAACACAGATAAGCAGTAGGGTAGCCAATGTCCAAGCGACAGGCAGAAGCGATTTTTCTGCCCATCCAGGAAGCTTAAATTTATCTTCGACTAGTAAGTCAGTCAGCTGTTTTCTGCGGCTAGGAATCTCAGAACCTGCAGGGGTGAAATTATATTGCGTGTTGCTGCGTTTGGCTTTTCTGGTGTTTTCTCTGGAGTTCTTTTTCTTATCCTCCATCTCTTTTAATTCAGCCAAAGTAGTTTCGCTATCAAAACAGTAACGACTAAGCCATATTGCGATCGCCTTGCGATTTTTTTCGCTTTGTTCGGCAATTTGCTTGAGTAATTTTTTAATGATGGGAGGCAATTTCTCTGTGCTAGAAGTTTTACCCTGCTTAAAATACTCGTCGATAAACGGAAGCGCCTGAAGCTGATTGTTTTCTGAAAAGTGATGAAAAAATCTAACCAAACGAATTACTTCTTTATCTGGACAAAGAATATCTCCCGTGAGAATTTTTTTGTTGCTGACAAAACAATACTGAACCAGCTTATTGATTTTGCTGTTGGTTTTGATGTCACTATCATTGCTGGCTGAAGAAAGATTGATATTTTCTTCTTCGAGGGGCTTGGCATGAACCAAACCTTCTTTTTTCAATAATCCCGTATCGCCTGTGTTATTACCTTCTAACAGATCTTCGAACTCAGGGAAATTAACTTCTGCTGAATCATTAGTCGAGTTGCCCACCGTTTCCATTTCTTCTAGGGTGCTAGTGGGTGATTCCAGAAAAGCTTGCCAGTCTGATTCCACTTCTCCCAATTTACGACTGTGCAGCCAAATACCTTGTAGAGAGTCTAAGGACAAATCGGCGATCGCCTTAGCTATGCTTTGGCTGAGTGCTTTGTAGTCTGGGGTGTAATCGGGATGACGATTAATATAAATGTAGAGCTTAGAGTTTTGAACGATAACTTGAAAACGCAAGTTTTTGTTGCCACAGGCGTTTTTTAAAGCTTTAATAATTAAATCTCGATCCATGACTACGCAATTGGGGACAAAGTGATATCAAACCTATATTGCCCAAAAGCGTCGCCCAAATTCCCTTACTGTTTATTATTTATCGGTTAGGTAAGTCACCAGATCGCGTTAATATTTTTCATGAGGCTGAGAATTAAATAAGTATATATGTCGATCGCGAAAAACCTTCTACCAACAGAAATTATTTTGACTCCTGCTCGCCAATGTATTGGTAAACTGAAGCTCGATCGCCGATTGCAGCCAGGAAACTATATGGACTTTGCAGGAAAAACCTACGCTATTCTCGAAAGACACCATTTTTATCAATATCGCGTAGGTGGCTATCGTTTTGATAAAGCTACTCTCCACGTTCAGGAATCTAAAAGACCAGAAGAAACTACTCTCATCGGCGATCGCCACGTGATTGGCAATGCTAGCTGTCGTTTTAATGCGCGATCGGAAATCATGCGCTGTGCGGTCAATCCAGAGGGACCCTGTGAAGGATGTCGTTATTTTGAAGCATTGAGCGATTAAAAGCGATCAAAATATTGATGTATGGTAGGCATCATGTAGAGGCGAGCAGTAGTTACTCGATAATGAAGTGAGAAAGAGATATTGTGCTAAATCAACAGTTATTTATCCAAAACGTATTTACTAATTCTTCTATTGGCGAATCTATGATGGATAGCTTTGTCGAAAACTACATGGGTTTCGAGCAGCTTGGCACTTACCTCATATCTCTTGCTATAGCCTTGATCTTAGCCACGATTATTGCATTTCATCCTCAAACTTTTGGCAAGAAAGAAGATATCAACGAAATCGAAGCGCCTAAAACTCTAATTTTTTATGCCATGATTGGTTCGCTAATCGGTGCAACGGTAGCTGATTATGGCTCTCAACTGGGATTTATTTTTTTCGGTCTGGGCGGTTTGATGCGATTTCGCACTAATACAGGCACATCCGTACAAACAGGACGATTGATTTTAGTCGCCCTAATCGGTTTATGCTGCGGCTTAAAGATGATTTATATCGCCGTAATTTCTACCGCCGTAACCTGGATACTAATCTACCTCTTAGAGAGAAGAACTATCTATCAAGTAGAAATAAAAGGTATCAATTCTAAAATGTTTCTCGAATCAGTTGAGATTTATCGTCACATACTAAAAAAGCAAAAATGCAAGGTAATAGTAGAAAAAAAGAACATTGCTAAATCTAGAGTTAGGTTTATCTTTAGTTCTCCCCCCAAGTTGGGAAGAGAAGACATCGAACATGCTTTTACAGAACAAATACCCTTAGAAAATAGTGGTTCGGTAGATTGGAATGTTGGAGTAAAGTAGCCTATTTAGGGCATTCATTACTCATTACTTTTTACTCATTACTTAAAAGCGATTGATGTTATGCCCTTGTGGTACAAACGGCACAAACCCTTAACTTGTCACCAATGGGCATTAGGCGATTGAATACTGAGCTGAATACAATCATAGGCTCTCAAGCTTACTTCGACATCATCATCTTGATACCTAACGCCAGCATAGTCATGCCAAAAGCACGTTTGAGCCATATATCGGGTAAATTCACCGCCAGCTTTGCTCCTAATAAGCCACCTACCAAAAAACCGACGCAAATCAATCCTGCTACCTTAAGGTTGACATCTCCCTGTTGATAGTAAGTCCAGGCAGCTAGTAAGCCGATAGGAGGAACCAATAAAGCAATGGTGGTTCCCTGGGCGCTTTGTTGTGTGAAGCCAAACAAAAACACTAAAGCAGGTGTGAGTAATACACCTCCGCCAATACCGATAACTCCACTGACAGTTCCCACAAACAAGCCTAAAGCAATAAAAAGACCGATCTCTAGCAATTCTTACTCCCACTCACGTCGCTGCAATTTTCAGTAAAACATTGAGAATTGCTTTAAACGAACACAATGCTTTATTGATTTAATTTAAATGACAACATTTTTTAATGTATTTCTTAATATATTATCATTTAGTGAAAAATATTTAACTACCAATACTTCCCATGACTACCAATAAATCGTTGTCATTTTCTCAAGCTATTCAAGCAACTCAGTCTTTGATGAATAAAATTGAGTCTCAACATTTAGGCGAAGCTGATATCGAACAAGAAGTATCAGCCATAACGAAGACAAAAAATGGTGGTAGAGGGTTTTTTGTTGCCTACTTGACCAGCGATCTGGCTTTGCCAGATAGACCTTCAGAAGGCATTGTCAAAGGTCTCAAGTCATCCGAGAAAGTGATTAGCGAGCTGCTGGTCAAGAATTTAGCCATGTCTTCAGCAATGAGTGTTACTCACAATCGAAACAACGACTTGAAGAATGTTGAAGGATCTCAAAGAGTATGTCGTCGTACTAAAAATCTAATTCAGCAAATCAAGTTAAATTCGGTCGAACAGGAATTAAACAAGCTGCAGGAGACAATTACTCAAAAAAGCGAAGCGTATAACGATTTTCTGGAGCGCTGGGGATATGATCGCGAGCAGCAAGAAGCGATCGAAACAGCAATTTCCGATACTTTAGTTTAATTAGCATTTTAGTTAGCTAAAGTGACACATCAAACAACATCAGAGACAGTGTCAACTTCAAACTTGTAGCCTACTCCTCGAACAGTCTGGATAAAAGAGGGTTCTGCCGAATCAAGCTCGATTTTTTTGCGAATTTGACCGATGTGAACGTCAACAACTCTTTGGTCGCCTACATAATCATAGTCCCAGACGTTCTGAATCAGCTCGTCTCTTCTCCACACCCTACCAGGTCGAGTTGCTAAAAAATGTAGCAGATCAAATTCCAATGCAGTGAGTAAGATTAGTTCGTCATTGATTTTGACTTCCCTGCGCACTGGGTCTATAACCAAGTTACTAAAGACCAAGGGCTGTTTTTCTGAAGTTGTTACCGTCCGCTGTCTTTTGAGAATTGCTTTGACGCGGTATTCTAATTCTTGAAGGTCGAAGGGTTTGGTTAAGTAATCATCTGCCCCTTTCAAAAATCCTTCCTTTTTATCCGCAGCATCAGAACGACTTGTGAGCATCAAAATAAATACGTCAGTGCTACGCTGCATTTCTTCACAAAGATTATAGCCTAAAGCATCAGGAAGATTGACGTCTAAAATTACCAAATCTGGATTAAACTGTTCAAAAGTTCTCAACGCATTCTGACCATTTTCAGCAGATTCTAGGAGATAATCTTTTTGGCTGAGAAAACGATATATTAAGTTTCGGATGGCAGGATCGTCATCTACGACTAAGATTTTTGCAGAATTTGTTTGCATAATTTTAAGCAGTAAGCTCGGTATTTAAAAAGAACAATAATTTACCAAAAAACGGAAAATTAATACTTTACGTAGACAGCTTCTCAAACAATTATCGGCGCATAATTTTATAATGCCAACAACATATATCACTTTTATAGTTATGTCTATATTTTCATCACTACAATTTTCTGGTTTAGACTATGGCTGAATCGTCGCTCGCCAATCATTTTTTGACTGTTCTCTTTCAACTGCTGCAAATAGCTCGGTAAAATTACCTCGACCAAAACCTCTAGCCTGCTGTCTGCGTTCGATAAACTCCAGAAAGAAAGTCGGCTGCTCAAACATAGGCTGAGTAAAAATTTGCATTAGTAGAGAGCGAGAATTTTTAGCTACATTCTCGGTGGTAGGAGAATTTTCGCGATCCACTAGAATTTGTCGAGCAGCGATCGCTTTTCGTTCTGCCACGCTCAAACCCAAGTTTTTATCTAACAGATCGTAATAGCTAGAGGGAATTTTGAGAAAATCAACTCCTTGTTGCTGCATGCGAGCGACATCCCTAATTAAGTTTTGCGATCGCAGTGCCAGATGCTGAATACCCGATCCGCCGTTTAAATCGATAAACTCTTGAATTTGAGAATTGCTCGAAGTTGGCTCGTTAATATTAAACTGCACTTCTCCGCTTTCATCGATCAAGGCTTGACTGTACAATCCTGAAGTTTGAGTTTTGATTTTAAAGCTCTGTTGAATTCTGAATCCAAACAAGGCTTGATATAGTTCGACTGCTGAATGAAGCTTTCCCGCAGAAACATTAAGCACGATGTGATCTATGTGAGTAATACTGGTCTCAGAACCGCTGGCTTGAGATTTTCTGGCTGTATTCGGCAGATAGGCATTAAATTTATCGGTAAATTTATCGGTGATTTCTTCAATCAAGGTGTGATGCAAACAGTTCCATCCCTGAATTTGAGCCTGTTTGAATTTACCCAAAGAAGAGCTACAGATTTTTAGAGGTTGTAGTATATTTAAGCCCAAACTTTTGGCGCGATCAAGAATGGACTGAATGTTTTGGACTCTAAAAGCAACGTCAGTCACCCCTGACGGATGGGACTTTAGATATTCAGCTACGGGACTGCGGCTATTTAAAGGAGAAGAAAAAGCAAGCCGAGCTGAATTAAGAGAAACTATCTCTGTCTGAGTATGTTCGTTTTTGCTAGTAGCGATCGCCTTAAAACCAACGTTACGAACAAACCAATCTTTTGCCTTTGCTGCATCCCTAATGTAGAAATGAACGCAATCGATCTTCATAAAATTCTATTAAACTAAGTCTATCTAGCCTGTTTATTTAGTGGCGGTAAGCAGACCAAAGCGAATCAGTCCTCTGTCATAACCCCGACTCATCAAATTGAGCGACAGTGCACCTTGAATTGTCTGCCATCCTGCCTTTACTAAGCCTATTACTGCCTGAGGAGTAATCGCTGAATCGATCACCACATTCCAAAAAGGTGCAACAGCCATCGACCAATCATCGCTGGCAACATTCTTAAAGCCACAGTCTGAGGCAATAGCTCGATATTCTGAGAGAGAAATTACATAAGGCAAACAGTAGACGCGATAAATCTCTTTGAGATGGGCAATTTCATCTTTAGTCATGCTACCCGCAACGGAAGTTGTTTCGCGATGACACCAAGTAGCAAAGATAATTTTGCCATCTGGCTGCAAAACCCGATAGCATTCAGCGAGAAATTTCTCTTTATCGGGCATGTGTTCCCCACTTTCTAGCGACCAAATCAAATCGAAAGTGTTGTCCTCAAAAGGCATCGCCAAAGCGTTGGCAACTTCAAACCGTACTTTATCGTCTAAACCTGCCTGTACAGCTCTTTCCTTGGCTCTAGAAGCCTGTACGGGAGATAGAGTAATTCCCGTAGCATTACAGCCAAACTTTTGTGCGAGGTGCAGAGTGCTACCACCAATACCACAGCCGACATCAACAATATTTTGCGGGGTAAAGTGGCGATCGCTTTCGGGAGTAGTCGTGCAGCCACTCCAAAGTAATAGCTCTTCAATCAGCTCTATCTGGGCTTGACGACGGTCGAGTTTGTAATTACCGTTTTTACCATAATAACCGTGGTGCATGTGCTCGCCCCAAATTTCTTCCCACAGCCCACTAGAAGCATCATAAAATTCTCGAATATCTTGATATAGCTTATTACTCATTTGGGTTTTGCTTTGTTAGAGATCGAATCCAATCGTCATTTTGTAGAGGCTTTATAGTGTCAAATATTTAACTCAAATATGCCAATATTCAACTCAAAAATGTTTCGAGCCAGTGTTTCGAGCTCGAACTAATAAGATAGCCATCGATAACAACAGCCATTAAGCGACGCTATTGTTACTGTAGCGAAGTAGCTTTTTTTTCGCCGATAACTATATTAATCTGTAAGAAAACATGAATAAACTTAACGATTGTCTAGAAAGCATTGCAAATCTGTAACTATAGTCCGATAGGCTTTAGCTTGATTTTTGCGCTTCATTTTTATAGATATAACTCAACCACTTAGCTGCTAAAAGAATATCGGTAAAAGGAATTTTGACGGTAGATTGGCGATCGCTAAAGGTAAATTCAAGACAGGCTTTACCTTTGCTAGGCAGATCGTCCAAATCGACTACGCGATCGTCTACTAGTAAATTAATTTCTTCTACCTCACTCAGAGCAAAGCTATTTAGGTTAGTTATTTCTGTACGGGTGGCATTGCCCCAAGTTAGGCGATCGCCTTTTTTGCCCAATACGGCATAGATATCAAATTTGGCGTTATCGAAGTCTTCTGCCCAGATTTTATATGTTTCTAGCTTTTGATATTCGTTCCAACCACTCCATGCCAACCAAATAAAGGCTATTAGTAAAGGTAGCCACAGCAGTCCTCTTGTCATGTTATTTCGTAGTTAGAGAGATTCAACATTTTAGCTATTTGCCTTTTTTACAGGAGATAGAAAGGCGATCGCGTCAGCATAATCGACACTATTGATATTCTCAAACATTATAGAAGCTACAAAGAAATCGCGATCGCTCAAATGTAGATATGTAAATTGTAAATGCTATCTAAACAAGGCTGGCTTGCGCTGCGAATTATTCGGTTTGGGTGTAACAGAATTACTCTTAGTTAACTGCTGTCCCGTGCCACCATCAGCAGGATCGAGAAAAGGTCTTAGATCGATGTTTCCAGAAGAAGATCTGCCTGTCTTTTGCTTGCCAGAACCACCGCCCAATATTTGCTCTACTTCTCCCAATATATCGTTGTTAGATCGACTGTCTCCAAACGTATATACCCCTTGGGTTTGTTGACCATCGTCCGCCACCAGTAAGTTGTCAAAAATCAAGTCGCGAGTTAGCTGCGGATCTTGCCCAGGAGGAACGGTCAAGATTAATTTACAGTCAGAAGGATCTAGCTGTGTAGTCACACAAATAGTGTCATAACCATTTTCTGTTCCCGTAGCCAGCTCTAATAAGCCTTCACCTCTGTAGGTTTCAAAACGCTGGGTAATCGCATCACAGCGTCTTTGAGGAGTCCAACCGCCACCCATTTCACTAGGAATTGCCCAGGGATATGCTTGGTTTGGTTGGCTTTCAGGAGAGTACATTACCGTATATTCTCCATTAACTAGCTGACAGCTAAATCTAGTATCTGCGTTTTGCGCCACCGTTGGAGGGGGAGGAACAGAACCAGAATCACTGTTGGGACTATTGATGATGATATCTCGCGGTCGATCGCTTTGGGAAATAACCTGTCTCAACTGTTGAATAGTATTGATATCAAGATTGTTAAGGGATGAAGCTCTAACATCGTCAGAATTAGCCACTGTAGTTATTGCAAGAGTAGATAAACCCGCACAAGAAACTAAGGATTTTAAATAGTTGTTTAAGAGTTTCATAGATTGAAATGGCACTGTTTTTGATTCCTGAAATTCTATAAGGAGAGCACTTAAAATACTGCGAGCGTAAAACTGCCGACCGCTTTAAATTATTAAACTATTGCCAATAATCGAGCGAAAAACATAGATTTGCGCTTCAGTAATTTTGACGAGAAACAGAGACAAATGTTTCTGAGTAACTAGATAAGCTTTAGATAAGGATTGAATTAACAAAGTTCGATTGCGATTATCTGCTTTAATATTCTTAGCGGAAAATAAGCCAAATCGTATCGATCGGGAATTTTAAACATTGACTGCCAAACAAAGTTATGTGATTGCTGCCGAAGCCTGGCAAGCTCTAGAGTCTTCCATTATCTACTATCGCGGTCGCCCCATTGGAACGTTAGCGGCATGTGACTATAGTTCGCCTTCTCTAAATTACGATCAATGCTTTGTCAGAGATTTTGTTCCTGCTGCACTGATTTTTTTGGTTCGGGGACGAACCGAAATCGTACAGAACTTTCTGCTAGAGACTTTGCGACTGCAAATCAAAGAAAAACAGCTAGATTTTCTCGAACCAGGAAGAGGCTTGATGCCAGCAAGCTTCAAGGTGTTGCATCAAGGAGACGAAGAGTTTCTTAAGGCTGATTTTGGCGACCATGCCATTGGGCGAGTGACTCCTGTAGACTCTTGTTTGTGGTGGATGTTTCTTTTGAGAGCATATGTCAAGGCTACAGGACAAAGTTCTTTTGCTCACAGTCCCGAGATGCAAAAGGGCATTAGGTTGATCATCGAGCTTTGTCTATCTGCTCGCTTTGATATGTATCCCACCTTGCTCGTGCCTGATGGAGCCTGCATGATCGATCGCCGCATGGGAATCAACGGACATCCTCTGGAGATTCAGGCTTTATTTCACACCACTCTCAAATGCGCCAAAGAACTATTGTTGGACAATCGAGAAAATACCAAGATTATTCAAGCGATCGACAATCGTCTCCCCCCTCTAACCAGCCATATTCGTCACAACTACTGGCTAGATCCAGAAAAACTCAACGTAATTTACCGCTATGATTCGGAAGAATATGGCGAAGATGCCTTAAATCAGTTCAATATTTATGCCGAGTCGATTCCCTATGCCGAATTGAGCGAATGGTTTCCCGAGCATGGAGGCTATCTAGCAGGAAATCTCGGTCCATCTCATCTCGACTGCCGTTTCTTTTCCTTGGGCAACATGATGGCGATTTTATCATCTTTGGTGATGCGCCAACAGGGTCAGATTATTATGCACACCATCGAGCAAAAGTGGGATGACTTGGTAGGTTGGATGCCGATGAAAATTTGCTTTCCTGCCCTCAAAAATCGAGATTGGCAACTGCTGACGGGATGCGATCCTAAAAATCGTCCTTGGTCGTATCATAATGGAGGCAATTGGCCTGTATTGTTGTGTTTCTTTGTAGCTGCTGCAGCCAAGATGGATCGCCTGGATTTGGCTAAAAGAGCGATCGCGATCGCCGCTAAACGACTGCATAAAGATGAATGGGCAGAATACTATGACGGTAAAAATGGTCGCTTGGTAGGGAAAGAAGCGAGAAAATACCAAAATTGGACGATTTCTAGCTTTTTACTGGCACAGGAGTTAATTGACGATTCAGAATGTCTAGATTGGATTTCTCACGATTAAAAATAAACCGCAATTTACATAACCTATTTTTTCTGGTTGATAAGCTGCTAAAAACTCTAACAGTCGGTCTTCTAAGCCACAAGTAACTGATATTTCCACCAGTGATTTTGCTTGTAGTTATTTGCAATCTTTAAAACTGCGAGTAAAATTGGTAACGGAACTTTTCTCATAAAAACTATTTTCAAAACTATTTTCTAGCTTGAGCGATAAAAGTCGGTCGATTCCAATTATTTTTTGCGTTTTCATCAGACTATTGGAAATCATTAACGTCTATTTGTAGGAGATTTTTCGATTTGAAAACTCCATTTTAAAAGCTCAAATCAAGAAGTTTGTGATAGCTATATTTATTTATGACAAATCAAGCGGAAATTCGTAACTCTAAAGTTTTAAGTCGAGCTGTTAGTGAATGTCTTAAAAAGCCATTGGGTCAAATTCTGATCGAAGCGGGATTAATTTCAATTAATCAGCTAGAAATAGCTTTAAGAGAACAGCAAGAATCTGGGCTATCAATTGGAGAAATGATGGCAATATACGGCTGGATAGACCGCAGGACTACCGATTTTTTTGCCGATCGCTGGAAAGAAATAATTCAAAAAGAAGAAAAAAAGCCTCTAGTTTACTACTTTCAAGAATCTGGGTTGCTTACAGAAAAACAAGTAAAATATCTTCTCGAAAAGCAGCGAAGAAGAAATAGTAAGTCTAGATTTCATCATTTAGTAGTCGAAGAAGGGCTGCTCAAACAAGTTACCGTAGACTATTTTTTGACCCATCTATTTGGTCTTTATAGCCCCAATCCAGTCCCTTTGGAAAAGCCTTTTGAAATCATCAAAGACTACGTTAGAGGGCAAACAAATTTTAAAAATAGCGATTTGGAGAAAGTTCCTTTAATGAACGTTTCTCTTAAAGGAATTAAATTGGACGAGTCCAATCTCAGGAAAGCTAATTTTCATGAATCCGATCTGAGTTACTCTAGCTTTGTCGCGGCTAATTTATCCCGTGCCGATCTATCCAAAACTACTCTGCGAGAAGCCAATTTGGGTAACGCAGTCCTCAAAAAAGCCAACCTCAGAGATTCCAATCTAGAAAAATCAAATTTTAGAGCAGCAGATTTGCAGGAGGCGGACTTACGAGATGCCTACTTAAAAGAAGCCTCTTTTGAAGACGCCAATCTTCAAGGAGCTAAATTGATGCTCGAATATGCCTATGATGTTTATTATAACGAGCGCACTACTTTCGACCCCAGATTTTCCCCCGAACTGGCTGGCTGGAGAAAGTTAAACATCGCTGATGAGATTTAATTCATAATTATCTTATTCAAATACTCAAGCATGACTAGATCTCAACGCCGCCTGAGCCAATCTAATGGATTTGAGCATTTCATCGGCAGAATCAAATCTCTTTTGAGGCAACTTTTGCAAAGCCTTAGAAACGACGGAGCGTAGCAAAAAAGGAATTTTACGGTCGAGATGAACTGTTTGATTGAGATGAGAGCTGCGCAAAAGACCAAAATTACCTGAGAATGGTCTTTCACCCATGATAAGTTCGTAGAGTATAATTCCTACTGCATAAAGATCCGAGCTGTGATAGTAGCGTCCGTAAAATTGTTCTGGAGCCATATAGGCTGGCGAACCAGTATCCCCCAAATTTGCTTGAGTTGGATTGGGTTCTTCTCCCAAACGAGCTATGCCGAAATCTGCAATTCGAGCAACGATCAAATTTCCTTTCGACTCTAATAAAATATTTTCTGGCTTGATATCGCGATGAACAATATTGCGATCGCGAGCGTATTCCAAACCCGATAAAATATCGGCAATCAGATCGAGACTCAAAGCCAAATCTAAATTTTTTTCCGTCTCCATCAGGTTTCTCAATGTTCCTCCCTGACAGTAATCCATAATCAAAAAACGTCCAGTTTGGCTGTATTCTAAACCTTTACAGCTAACGATGTTAGGATGCTGTAAGGTTACTAAAAATCCCAACTCTCGTAAAAAATTTTTAGTGGGGAATTTTTGGCGATCGAGTTCTTTAAGGGCAACCAGCTCTTTGGTTTGGCGATGCATCCCACAAAAAACTCGACCATGTTGACCTTGACCGAGAGAATGCAAAATTTGATACCTAGATTGATATGCGGGTTGGGAAAACATATTTTAGTTCTAGCTAAACAAGCTACTGGCTAGTACCTGTTCGGAACTTTTAGCGCGATCGCCTGAATTGGAATTTAGCTGATATATATTTTTAGTTTTTCGCTTGATTGACTGATAATTTTCGAGATCTCCGCGATCAAAATAGAGCTTGGCAGCTCGACGTAAATCTTCTACCGCTTCTTGTTTGTTGCCTATATCTGCCCACAAAATACCCCGATCGAGATATGCTTCTGCATAATCGCCGTCAATTTTAATCGCTTTGCTATATTCCTCGATCGCCTTTTGTTGTTCGCCCATCTGTCGATAGCCCTGAGCATTTTGATAGTATAGTTCGGCAGAACCAGAAGTGGTGTTCTGGGCAATTTGTATTGTTTTAGAAGCCAAATCATCATATTGTATCTGCAGTTTCTGAATCTGCTGTTTGGCATCTGAATCTGCCTTTGCTAGCTGTTCGGATAAATTTTGATAGCCAGAGTCAAATTTATCTTGTTGTTTGCTGCTAACCTTTTGCAACTGTGCGATCTGGTCACAAACATCGCCAAGATCTTTCTGATTTTGTTCGGACAATACTGCGATCGCTTCATTATTTGCATGGGTCACTGAAGCCAATAATCGTTTGCGATTGACTAAATTAAGCGCAACACAAGCAGACAAGGGAATTGAAGCATAAAAAATCTCCTGTAGAAATACCGCAGCAAAAGATCCGCTAATTGAACCAGCTACAGCTACGATTTCGGCAATGTTTAACCAATGATTATCGCGAGGGTTGGTGACTGTGTCTAATTGTTTTTCCATTATTTTGAAAACTAATATTTTGCAAACTAAAATTCCAATATTTTTATATTTGGTTATTTATGAGCTGAGAATACTTTGATTTAGCTGTAATACTGGTAGCATTAGCTCGATCTCCTCGTCGTTAAGGTAATCTGCCATAATTTCTGCCATAACGCCGTAAGTTTCTTCAGAAATATGGCTTGTTTTATTGGCGTTAACAATAGTTCGATGCCAAAGCAAAAGACTATCTCTCAGCCAATCTAGGTCGTTGACTAACATTGCAGCTACAGAACAACGCAGCACAATCGCAACGTCTCTACGCCAAATAGCACTGAGATCTTTAGCACCCCTGGCAAATAAACTGGGGTTTTTAGCATCCATTTTTGTCTTGGTCAGATCTAATACTTCTTCGGCGCGATCGCGAATTTTTTCGTAAGCACCGATCCGAGTTTCAGCAGAATCGAGATAATCTTTAAGAAATTTTAGCTCTTGTTCTGTGGCATATCTACCATCCGCTTTTGCGGTCAGTTTGGTTATTTGTTTTAACATGAATCAGATTTATTGTTTGTTTGTGGTTGCAATTGAAATGATCTAGGCAAAGATGTCGTAAAAAAGCGATCGATGGGCATTATCGCTTTTTACTCAGTGGAAAAACCTAGAAGCAAAAAACATAAGTATTTTGCTAGGCATACATCAAATCGTTGATGCCTATTAACGAAGATATCGATCCACTGTTGACTGAGTATCCTGTAGCTGAGAAATCATCGAACGAGTAATCAGCTTTCCTTTTTCAACCAAAATCTTACCGCTGAGGGGATGAAGAATATTTTTGTCCGACCGACGACCGATCAGACTATCGATGTCTTCAATTTCGCTAACGTACATTCCCGATGGTAGTTCGACAACAACCCCTTCCCCTATGACTCTGGCTTGACAAGCAAGACGGGAATTGAGTCCGCAGGTAGTGATTGTCTCTAGAGTTCTCTGTTCTTGGCGATTGAGGGGTGACAGGCTTTCCATGCCATCTTTGATGTAGATATGGCAGGTCGCACATCTACCTCTGCCACCACATTGTGGCAATACATTGATTTCATTATTTAACAGTCCCGATAAAAGATTATCGTTAGTTTTAATCGATGTTTCTTGGTTGATCGGGTCGAGCTTAACTACTTTTGCCAAGATAAATACCCCTCATTGTTTGCTACGTGCATAAATAAAAATTCCTAACCGATTAAACGCTCCATAATTGTGGTGGGGTCTTGTTTCTCTTCTAGCCAACCCTCTACTGGTTTTAGTCGATCGCTCGTTCCCACTACGAAGCAATTAGACTCTGCTCCCATTGACTCGCAGGATAGTTGTACGCAATGAAGGTTGCGACCTGTCAAACCACTAAAGAAAGCACTAAAGATTCCTGCTTCTAAGAAACATTGAGGTCGATCTTCAAGACTAGCTGTTTCGGCAAAGGCAGAGTTTTGGAGATTAACAATTAAAAA
>JBCDCO010000126.1:0-15922 GCA_039181635.1 Cyanobacteria bacterium P01_G01_bin.19
ATAGCATTAATCATGAAACGAAATCTCTGATTACCAAGTTTCTTTTAGAATGCCATCGATCGCGATTGCGGAGCTAGCCGAAGGCATCGCATTTCTGGCAGTTTTGACTAGTACAATTGCTCACCTTAACAGGGGTAGAGTTAATAGCTAAAAACTGAAACATTTTATCCTAAAGGATAAGCTACGCAAATGCGTCATGCACTAAATTACCAACGCCGTAATTTAATTATTAGTCAGAGCTTGATGGATTAGTCTGCTAGTGTTTTACTGGAGCGTTCGATGTTTAAACGGTTATCATCTCTTTCTTTTAGTTTGGCTTTTAAACCTAGCTCTTCGGTGTCGCTCATCGACAAACCAGCTTGCTTGCCAAGCTTGTCAACATCATTCATAGATAAACCCGTCTCCCTAGAAATACGATCTGCATCGTTTTTTTCAGTTAATGGTTGCGTCTGAGCAAACTTCTCTTCACCTGAGTTCATAACTAATACCTCTGACCTCTACTTTTGCTTTCAATATTTGAATGTAATAATATCTGCAACTAAAATTAGGCTGCTCTACCTTCTGTTGCACCCTTAATAGCTTTCCAACCAGCCAGACCACCTTGAATTTCGGAAATGCTATTGAAACCTTCTTTGCGCAAATCTTCTGCTACGCGAGCAGTTTTCTCATCGCTATCACCGTAGATATAAATATCACGTTCTTCAGGCAAGTTTTGAACATCGTCAATCAACATCGAACCCGTAATTCTTTCTTCTAGATAAGAGTTGCGGTCGCGGGTATCGACAATAGTCAATCCAGGCTCGCCCCACTGCAAACGTTCTTTTAGAGATTGGGCGCTAGCTTTGGGAGTGGGCTCTGAAGGAGTAGTAATAGCATCAGGAAGTACTTCTTTAACTGCTTCCTTCACTTCTAAAATCGTTTTGGCTTCTGCTTGTGATTCTGACATAATTTATTGCTTAACTTTTTTTTACAATTACAACTTCATTAAGACTATTTTTTAAATTAATTGACTCCATCTAAGGTCGTATTTTTATTTAATTGAAACGCAAAAATATAACTTAAGACTAGTAGATAGAATTCATTTTTCGTTCGATTCTAGTAGATGTAACCGACCGTTTATTAATAATTTACCAAGAATAACCATGCCTACTCAAGAGCGTCGTCCGACTCCTAACGATATCCCCCCTCAAAAATTAGACTATCCTGCATCTCAAAAAGATGTAACTCCTCAGCCAGATAGTGATTTGTCCAATTATAGTCCTGCGAATAAACTGACTGGTAAAGTAGCATTCATCACTGGTGGTGACTCTGGTATTGGTCGGGCTGTGGCGATCGCCTATGCGATGGAAGGAGCAGAGGTTGCTATTTTTTATCACAGTAACGATGCAGATGCGAAAGATACCAAGAAGATGGTCAAAGAAATTGGTCACAAAGACTGTCTGATTATCAAAGGTGATGTTCGCAACTATGAAGACTGCGAACAAGCGATCGCTCAGGTAGTAGACCGTTTTGGCAGTCTAAATATTCTGGTCAATAACGCTGCATATCAAATGACCCAGAAAAAATTTGAAGACATTTCTTTAGAACAGTTTCGTCGTACTTTAGAAACAAATGTTTTTGGTTATTTCTATATGGTTAAAGCTGCGATCGCTCATTTAAAAGAAGGCGATGTAATTATCAACACTGGTAGTGTTGTCGGCAAAATGGGTAAGGGAATGTTAGTTGATTATTCGACTTCTAAGGGTGCAGTACATACCTTTACAAAATCTCTCGCTTTAAATTTGGGCGATCGCGGCATCCGCGTCAATTCTGTCGTTCCAGGTCCTGTCTGGACTCCCAATATCCCTTCAACCATGCCGATCGAGAAAGTAGATAATTATGATACTGATGGCATTATCAAGCGAGCCGCACAGCCTGAAGAACTTGCTCCTGCCTTTGTCTTCCTCGCTTCCAGCGATAGCAGCTTTGTAACTGGCGCGCTTTACGACGTGACAGGGGGACAGCTATCTGCTTAGTTGAATCTTTAGCTTGAATTTTCTGTAAGCTTGGATAGGAGAAGCTTAGTGAACTAGAAAAAATGAGCGATTTATGGATTCATAGCAAATTTAACCGTCGGCTATTTTTAGCCCTGCTTTTTTCTCTATTAGCTTCTAAGACAAAGGCGATCTCCAAACAGGTAAACAACACCAGATGCGATTGGTGCTGGATTGGTGCAGTAACCGATCGCTCGATAACAATTAAAGCGAAACTAAACAATCGGGTTAAAGAAGGAACTAACTATATTCAAGTTTTCTATCACACAAATGAAGATTTGAGTTTGGCGAACCAAGCAATAAAAAAAGCATCCGCTAATTTTTTACGAGATCGAGTGGCAACGTTTGAATTAACTGACTTGGTAGAAGACACTATTTATTACTACGTAATTATTGCCGATGGTCGCAGATATCCCAGCCAAGGAACACTACAGTTTAAAACGATAAAAGTTCATCAGCCCTATAGTTTTGCGATCGCCTGTTCTTCTTGCGCGGGAGGGACAATCTCTAAATATGTTAGCTACGGAGTCAGCAACAGCAAGGTATTCGATCTGATTGGGAAGTACAGATACAAAACGGCGAGGGGACAAGACTCTCCTTTGGCAATGTTCGTTCACATGGGAGATTTGCACTATAGAAACGATTTCCCTTTTCTGGGTTTAAGAGAAAACTATCTCGATGACTATTAAGATAATTACGATCTGGTAATGAGTCAAGCCAGACAGAAAAATCTCTATCAAAATATCCCTCTGGCATATGTTTGGGACGACCATGACTATGGATACGATGATTCCGATAGTTCTTACGATCTTAAATATGTCGCTAGCAAAGCCTATCGCAGTCTCGTTCCCCACTATCCCCTGGAAGAAGAACTAAATGCGATCGCTGGCAAGGGTGCTATCTATCAATCTTTTATTATTGGTAGAGTCAGGTTTATTATGACGGACAGTCGTTTTTACCAAGATCCGATCAATATAGTAGGGGATACAGATCGCGTGCTTTTGGGTAAAGAACAGAGAGAATGGCTTTTCACTCAGTTAAAAGATGCTAAACAGCAGCAGCAGAATAATCGCGAAGGACTAATTATTTGGGTCAATAGTATTCCTTGGATCGGTTCGTCCGATACGCCAGCTTATTCTTGGGGTCAATTTGCCCAAGAAAGGACTGCGATCGCTGATTTGATCAAAGAGAATCAGATTGACAAGTTACTGATGATTTCTGGCGACGCCCATATGCTAGCGTTAGACGATGGACGAGAAGGAACGGTTAATAGTTACGCAACAGGGGGAGGAGGTTCTTTCCCTGTAATTCATGCGGCTTCGTTAGATAGTAGGGGTTCTTACAAAGGAGGTGCCTATAACGGTGGAAAATATATCGTCGCTCCTACTGTAAAAAACCAAAACGGGGCAATTCCAGGCAAAGGACAGTGGGAACTGCTAAATTTTAGCGATCGCGGTGACAGAATTGAAGTCAAAGTCGAACTAAAAAGAATGGAAAATACTTTAATTCAGCATACCTTTGTTTTTTAATCCAACTGCGTTACTTCAAGGAGTTACTTTTTTTGGGGTTTGATGCGATCGCCGAACCGAGCCAATCTAATAATAAAGCATTAAATACATCGGGACATTCATCATGGGGACAATGACCGACATTCTCTAACTCTACCAATTTTATCGACGGATTTAAGGAAGCGATCGCCTTTGCCTGTCTGGGTGGAATCATCTTATCCTCCAGTCCCCAAATCAACAGCATGGGAATCTCAACTTGAGGCAGCAAATCTTTTACGGATCTGGCAAAACTAGCTTGGCGCACGCTGCGAGATAGTCTGACCAAAGTTTGCCCCGAACCCAGATCGTATGCAGGGCTGGATAAAATCTCGACTAACTCGTCGTTGACTGCTGACTTATCGGGATAGGCTAATCCCGCCCAACGACGAATTATATTGGGTTTGCGGACAATCTTAAGAATATTTTTGATTAGTAGGGGCGATGCTACCAAATTTTCTAAAGTTGTCACCAAAGGACTAATCCAAGATGGCAGCATATCCTCCCTAACCGATACATCAGGCAGACTTAGCATTACTAAACCATCTACTATTTCTGGATGTTCGACAGCCGTATTCAAACAAACCAAAGAACCAATTGAATTGCCCACTAAAATCGCAGGAGTACCAATAAAAATACGCCAAAAATCATAAACTTGTTCCGTCCACAATGCCGCACTATATTCAACATCTGCTTTTCTGGATGCCCCAAAACCCAGAAGATCTAAGGCATAGACACTATGATTTTCGGCAATAACCGATAAATTTTTACGCCAATGTTCGATACTCGCCCCGAAGCCATGCACGAAAATTAGAGGAGGATTGCGATCGCCTTGAGATGATTTTGCTCGAATGTAGCTATAACGAGTTTGCCATCCTCGCCAAACCCAATCTCTTTGATTGCCAATTCGCTGCTGCCAAGATTGATGATGCACCCTTATAACAATTAAATTTTTACTTCAAAAATATTTACATACTATACTTTTATTACCCAAAGTATATATATTGCTAGATTATTATCTAAACTTGGTATAGATTAAACTAGAAAATAAAGTTAACTTAACATTCTATTAATAACAAGATAGATAAAATAGTGGTGATAAGACAGCAATCTTTAATCACTTAAACTTTCAGTTCACAAAAAATACTAATACAAAAGGAAAGAAATAATACGCCTGTGAGAGATAGAAGACGCAGTAATAACAGTCGCGATCTAACCAAAACTAACGAAAGAATTCGTTTCCCCGAAATTCGTGTTATCGACTCTGAAGGCGAGCAGCTCGGCATTATTACGCCTAGAGAAGCTCTAGCCATCGCTCAGGACAAAGGCTTAGATTTAGTCTTGGTAAGCGAAACAGCAAAACCTCCTGTCTGTAAAATTATGGACTATGGGAAGTATAAATACGAACAGGACAAGAAGCAAAAAGAAGCGAAGAAAAAGCAGCATAATGCTGACGTTAAAGAAGTTAAAATGCGCTACAAGATCGAAGAGCACGATTACAATGTGCGCGTCAGAAATGCTCAACGTTTCTTAAAATCTGGAGACAAGGTAAAAGCAACCATAAGTTTCCGAGGTAGAGAAATTCAGCACTCTAGATTGGCAGAAGACTTACTACGCCGTATGGCAAAAGACTTGGAAGATTATGCTGAAGTACAGCAGTTCCCCAAACGAGAGGGGCGTAACATGATGATGATGCTGTCTCCCAAGAAATAACTTTTTAGCAATTAATTTTTTTGAGAAAGAGGGAAGAGTAATTGTAGCTCTTCCTTTTTTCGTGCTGATTGTACTGTCCTCAGTGCTTTGTCCTAGTGAAATTTAGCAAAATTATTCAGAGAGCGAGAATTAGGAATCGAAGAATCAGACATTATCAGTCTTGAACTTTTAAATCAAACTGGCTGTGCGATTAATAGTTCTTTTTTCAATCAAAAACTTTTCGGTTTGGTCGCCGAAATTGACTCTCAAACTATCGTTAATCCCGAGAAATTAACCCCAACTACTTATACCAATACCCTAAGTGATGTCAACAATTTACCTCAGGATTTAACCTGTCTTCAATGTCGTGCTGTCTTGTTAGAGTGGCAACAAAGTATTTAATCTTTCAAACTTATTTCTTAGCAGGACTAAAAGCACTTAATCGTTTGAATTTCTCGGCTTTTTGCTGCATCCGTTGGTACAGGCGATCGCAAACTAACTCGCATAGCTCGAAAATCATCGGGTCTTGAATTTCATAATAAACAGCTACCCCTTGAGGTTTACGGGATAAAATTTCGGCTTCGGTAAGCATTTTGAGATGTTTGGATAAATTTGCCTGTCCCAAACCAGTAGCTTCCCCGATCTCACTGACATTCATCGCTCCTTCTCTCAAGCAGCTTAAGATTTGCAGCCGACTAATTTCTGATAGCACTTTAAAATAATCGGCAACTGGGGCAAGATATTCGGGGGGTTTGGCTGTCTTGTCGCGAGAGTCAGTTTTGGGCATGGACGAAATAAAAATAGTTTTTATATTTTATATAACTATATAGTATTCTAACAAAAAAGTAAAACTTGGAAAACTATGCCAGAATCAATACCAGCATAGTATTCGCATTAACGACCAGTACAGAATTTGCTTTATCTGGTCAAACGATGGTGTAAAAGAGGTAGAAATAGTTGATTATCATTAAAAGCAGACAGTTATGGTTAATATTCCAACTAATAGACCCCCTACCAGTCCTGGTGAGATGTTGAAAGAAGAATTTTTAGAACCAATGGGGTTGACTCAACAACAGCTCGCTGATGGAATTGGAGTAAGCTATCAAAGGATTAACGAACTGATTAATGGTAAGCGGGGAATTACTACCAGTACGGCTTTAAGATTAGCTAAATATTTCAATACATCCCCTGATTTCTGGTTAAATATGCAAAGGGCTAACGAGCTATATCATTCATTTGGTTGCTTTCGATCGCCTGCAACAAATTTCTAATCTTAACAATGCTCGACTGAAGATTTTACGTTTTCTCGGAAGCCCCTGCCAAAAATATTATTTAATTTGCTAGCCTACCTGCGAAATGTCCGCTACAACACAATCGCTATCCCAATGTATTCGGTTTGGGGGATGCCTCATCGTTACCCAATTAAAAATTAGGGGAAAAGACTACTAACTATTGACCCAGGGTTTTAAGCATTTCTAACTGTTGATTTTGCTGCTGGAATTGAGCAGAGAGGGCATCACAAACTAAATCGCACAACTCAAATAGGAAGGGATTGGCAATTTGATAATAGACGCAAATTCCCTTCTGTTCGCGAGCGACGATGCCAGCTTTAGTGAGCATATTCAAATGTTTAGAAACATTGGCTTGTCCCAAACCCGTTTCTTCCACAATCTCACTGACGTTCTTCGCTCCAGTTTTTAAACTACAGACAATTTGTAGCCGACTGACTTCGGACAAAACTTTGAAAAAATTAGCCATCAAACTTAAAGCGGCAGGTGATAGTTGGGCAATTCCACAGTCATTAGAGGGACTAGCTGGTTGGACTTTAGGTTTAGAAGTTACTTTACTGGGCATAAGCTTAATCGAGTAATTTAATACAGAATTGGACTATAGCTAATCTACCATCTTAATTATCCTACTAACCATATTACTAAATAGTTGTACTGTATACCAGTCTTAATAACATAACGCATTTCAGATAACTGCTATTCTTTTTTTTTAGTTGACATTTAAGTAAACACTTAACTATTACGGAAAGATGAGCAGAACTGTTAGTAGTGCCGATGTATTTACAGCGATCGCCGATCCAACTCGACGGGCAATTCTCGACTTATTGCGTCAAGGAGAACAACCTGTTAAGCAATTAGCCCAACCATTTCAAACTATATCCCTATCTCCAACGTATGGATGATCGCCGTCCTGCCATTGTGTTAGAAGAAAAATCAGCTCGTTGGCAAGGTTGTTATGGTTATGTTGAAAATGTAGTTCATGCGATCGCACTACCTGTCAACGATGACAAAGCCAAGGGACGTATTTACAATGTTTCAGAGCCAGCAATTACAGAAGCAGATTTAGTTCAAGCGATCGCTTCTGTTGTCGGTTGGCAGGGTGAAATAGTAATTCTTCCCAAAACTCAGATGCCAGACACCTAGAAATTTCAGGCTAATCTCGACCAGCATTGGATTAGTGATTCAACTCGTATTCGTACTGAATTAGGATATACAGAAATGAGCGATCGCCTCAATCGCTTTACTGCTCAACCACCCCCATATTCGATGAAAACTCAACCAGTTAATACATTCTTCAATAGCTGTTTCATTGAGATTAACAAGTCTTAGGGGCTGGATAGTCATAAGCTATCATATATATGTAGTTCTAAAAACTATAATCTAATCAGACAGGGACATCTGACCCAGATAACCCGTAACAATACGACTGCCATCTTTGAGAAGGGGATTTCTATTAGTTCTAGATAGGGATTTTTCTTGACTGTCATTTTGCTACTCCACAAAATAGTTAATCTTTTACAATGATTTTGCCGACCATTCCCGCTCCTCGATGAGGTTCGCAATAGTAGGGATAAGTCCCAGCAGGAGCATCAGAAAATGTTGTCTCATAGGAATCTCCCTTGGCAAACAATAACTTTTTGTGAGAAATCTTGTCAGCTAAAGCTTTATCACCGTTAGGAACTTTATCACTTTCAAAAACAGCGTTATGGGGAGGAACTTGATTGACTACCCATTTGACAGTATCTCCCGATTTAATTTCTAGAGTTTCGGGAACAAATTTTAATTGACCAGTATCGGAACCCATCTTTACTGTATAGCTTTCGGCAGCAACCGCAGGTGTCCAGAACATTAAAGCAATCGCGAATAAAAAGACAATTGATAGTAATCGACGCATTGTCAAACTCCTTTGTAATTAAATAGTCAAGAATGATTTGAGTAATTTACTTCAGAAACTATGAGCTTTGGGCAGCGACACTCTGCCATTCCAAAACTACTTCTGAGGGAATTGATAACTGGGTAGTTTTGTCGCCTTTCATGATCAAAGAAAGATTCAGTTTGGTTACGGGTAATTGAGAGAGGATATTTCGCAGATCGAATTCACCTACATTAAAAGCAGGGGCTTTTTCGGCAAACACATCTTCAGCCTTAAAGGAATTTCCCGTATTAGTAGTGATGGTTAAGGATTTGGGGTGGGCAAAATCTGCTAATCCTGGAAAATCTACTAACCGTAAATGGATCGTACTTGAACCATCTGCTTTGGTACGTTTGAACAACACTACTTGCCAAGAATTACCGCGATCGTCTTTTAATGTATGTCGGGACTGAACTAATATTTGTCCTGGTGCTTCTTCCATTTGGCGGATTGAAGCAAAAGCTGGTTGAATAGTAAAGTTATCCAAACCGATAAACAATAGCAGAACTATTGCAGCAATTAAAGTCAACTTAGATAAAAATCCGCGAATTTGATACCACATTAATTAATTACCTTATTGAATCGATCTGTTGCGAGCCAACTAACAACTAACAACTAACAACTGTCACAATTATCCAGCTTCAAGATAAGGAATAAATACCGAATACATTCCCCGTAAGTCGCCGACATTAAAATCAAAAGCTAAATCTTGAGGATATTTATCTTTGACAAACTGAGGGCGAGCATTTTTACCCCCGTGACAGGCAAGACAGCTAGATTCGACGTTAATGCGACGATAATAACGAGTACCTTGTTGACCATCAATAGTTTCTGAATCCCAAAATCCCATTAATTCTGGATTGTTTTCAAACTTTGCTAGTGCCATAACAGCGTGTAAATTGTCAGGTGCATGGGCTGGATTACGATATTTAGCAGCAATCTGTTTGACTTGCCAGCTATTTTCTTTACTTAGCTGCATGGCTCTCATTCCTACTGGTTTACAGACTTCTTTAAAAGTCTCTATTGTTGGTTTGGTGGTTGAACCTTCTAAGGTAGAAGCCAAGCCAGAACGCATAGCATCGAGATTTTCAATTTCTTGTACCGCTTTGGATAATTGGGCAGGATTGGTTTGAGCATTGGCGAGATTAGGATTCATAATTAAAAACAGCAAAGCGATCACGAATCCCATTAGAATTCGGTTGAAATATTTCATCTTCAATGTTTTAAATAAATGAAGTTAAGTCTATGTATGCAATTGCGCGATCGCCTTTAATAATCTTTCTTCAACCGCTTTAATTTCCGCAGCAGTTTTGTCTTCCAGTGCCATTGCCAAAAGAGACAAGCTAATTTCTACCGCATCATCTCGATCCATAATCAAGCCTAATTCCTCCGCAGTACCTAAAAGACTAGGTAATTTCTGGGGATTTTCCACATCGAATGTTAAATGAACGGCAGAAGTATCTTTTTTTCCTGGTTCTGGCTGGTCTTCTAAAATTGATACTTGGTGTCCTGTAACAGTAATACTGGTGACATTACTCATCGCTGTGAGTTTGCCAGTTTTGAGGGGGTGGGTTACTAATTTAGTAGTCATGTTATACCTCCGATAAAGTTTGAGAGATTGAATAATAAATTCTTTACTTCCAACCATATATTTATAAGTTGAGAAAGTTATGAAGAAAGACAAATTCAGGATTCTGACTCACGCTGGCGATCGCCTTGGCTGCATAAATCGAGTAAATCTAAATCGATAATGCGGTAATAACGACAGATACCAACTCGGCGACAAGCGACAACCCCAGCACTTTTAAGTAACTGTAAGTGTTTGGAAACATTTGCTTGATTTAGTTTAGTGCGAGCGCATATTTCACTGACGCTGCGTTCCTCGCGACAAATCGCTTGCAAAATTCGTAAACGACTCGCTTCACTGAGAAGCTTAAAACGATCTGCCAGCTTTTCTAATTGATGGAGTTTCAGAATCCTTTTCATCTCGAATCTAGCTATTTTTAAGTAATAGACAAGTAGCAGAATGATGTTTAACTTTTGACTGCCTCTTGATTTGTGTCAGTCATTCTGCGATTATCTTCTTCAGATGGTTTGAGGGATTTCAGCATTGATAAACCAAATAACAAGCGCAATCCTAATTTTTCAAACCAGGGCATTCCCAAACCCCAGCGCATCTTGAGCAGAAAATATTCCTCAAAGGCTGCTTTTACCCAGTTTACCCAGCGTCCTTTGATGGCATAGGAATATCGCCGTTTGCCAGTAATAGGATCGGGCAACACGGGAGCAGCAATATAAGCAATACCTGTATTCCCGTACTCGGCAAAGCATAAAGCTTCTAAAGTAGGTTTGGTCAAAGACGATTTAATTGCTCCCAATTCCACCGCAATATTGTGAGCTACTGCTACGCCCATAGCTTCGGTCATTTCTCCACTTTTGGGCAAGCCGATAGGAACGGGAGTTTGTTCTGGTTGTTCTAAATGCACCCCCACTCCCAAGGCATAGATAGAAGGAAAATCTGGATGTTTTTGGTCAGGTAGTACGGGAATAAATCCTTGATCATTAGTCAATCCAGGCACTTTCCGCAGAAACTCAACTCCCCTAAAAGCAGGCAGAATCATGGAATACTTAAAGGAAAACTGACGACCATCAGCTAAAGTAATATTTTGTGCATCTATGTGAGTAATTCTGGCGTTAGGAATTGCTTTAATTCCCCGTTCTGCAATTAATTCCTCCGTTAATTTTTGGGCATTTTTAATCCCGCCTACTCCTGTATGACCGATATAGGGTTCTGGGGTAACGTAGGTAATGTCTACCTCGTCTCTGATTCCCCGACGGCGCAATTCCCAATCTGCCATCAAGACAAACTCATAAGCAGGACCAAAACATCCCGTACCTGGCATCGCCCCCACTACTAAATCCCCAGGATTTTCTAAAAATTTTAACCAAGCATCCCTCGCGTGCAGGGCATGATCGGGAGTACAAACAGACTGGGTATATCCTCCATGAGGTCCCAATCCTGGTATTTCATCAAAGGCTAAAGATGCTCCTGTGGCGATCGCCAAATAATCGTAATCAATAATTTGGTTCTCTTCGACAGTAATTTTCTTGGTTTGAGGATTGAGAACGGTAACTTTTCCCCCTACCCATTCAATTCCCTGTCTTCGAGTCAACCGCTTTAAATCTAGTTGAATATGTTCGAGTGGATTGAGGTTTAACGCGACTCTGATTAATCCTGGGATGAAAGTAAATTGAGGTTGATCAGAAATTAGAGTGACAGTGTGTTCTTTGGACAAATAATGCCTTAATTCATAGGCTGTAGGTAATCCTCCTAGTCCTCCTCCAATTACTACAACATTAGCCATCGATCTATATCCTCTTGCTTAAATTTGGTTATTAGTCATTCGTGTCGATTGACGATCTATCTTTGATTCAAATTTATTTAATATTTATATGACTAATAAGTTATATAGTGATAATAACAGAATGTTGAGATTAGTCAAAGAATTCAAAATTTAACTTCAAAAAAATTCACTCTCATGGAAGCCGAATTAGTTCTCTAGATTCAATTTAAATTTATTTCGCCCAATTACTTGACTAAATTACTAAATGGTTATATATTGATGATTAAAAAGTGTAAACTTCCTCATCACAACCAACTTCACAACAACGAGGTATATCGATGAATCACTTCAGTAAAGTTTTAGATACATCCTTTGAAGACGCGATCGCACAAGTAACCAACGCCCTGAGAGAAGAAGGCATGGGCATTTTAACCGAAATTGATGTCCAAGCTGCCTTTAAAAAGAAACTCGATGTAGATTTTCGCAAGTATAAAATTCTCGGTGCTTGTCATCCCTTAATTGCTTACCAGATGCTGCAAACCGATGATAAGGCAGGAGTTTTCTATCCTTGCAATGTGGTCGTTCAAGAACATGAAGACGGCAGAGTTGAGGTATCGGCGGTCGATCCTTTGATGATGTTTTTGACCATACACAGTCCCAAAGCCAAAGAAATTGCCCTCGATGCCAGCCAAAAAATGCAGGCAGCAATGGAGCGGTTGGGTTCGCTTGAATTAGTCGCTCAAAGTTAGTTAGATATCTGCAAAGCAAAATAATTTAATTTAAGGAGAAAATAACCATGTTTAACAATGTCGGAACATTAGATCGCATCATTCGCCTTCTTTTGGCTACTGCTTTAGCCTATTTTGGATTAATAATTTACAGTGGTTCGGCTTTAGGTATTGGTTTAACCATTGCTGCTGTGGTTTTAGGTATTAGTGCTTTAGCTGGTTCATGTATGCTTTATGGCTTGTTGGGTATCAATACTCGTAAACCCCAACAAAACTAAATAATAAAAATATAAGGAGGTATGAACCAATGGAGGAGAGTCTTCCCTTAGAAAGTCCGTCTATGTCCCGCAGACAGTTACTTAACTTTCTTACTGGTGCAGCCGTTGCTGCTACTGCTGGTGCAGCCCTTTATCCCGTAGGTAAATATTTTATCCCACCTTCAGAAGTCGGTGAAGATGGTTCGATTATTGCTAAGGATATTAACGGCAATATTATTCCTGCTAGCCAAATTTTAGCAGAACCGCCTGAAACTCGGGCTTTGGTAGCGGGACTAGCTGGAGAACCAACCTATCTAACTATTAGAAAAGATGGCACATTGCATCCTTGAGGCATCGTGGATAATTGCACCCATTTAGGCTGTACTTTTCCCTGGAATTCTAACGAAGAGCAATTTCAATGTCCCTGTCACGGTTCTCGTTACGATCCTGAAGGGAGAGTAGTCAGAGGTCCTGCACCGCTACCTTTACAGCTTATTCATGTAAATGTTGAAGGAGATTATATTCGCCTTTCTCCCTGGACAGAAACCGATCCTCGTACAGGGAGACCACCCTGGTGGGTTTAGTAATTATGTTCTTTTCCGTTAAAAACTGAATCGTGGTGTTGACAGAGGAAAGACTTTTTTAATAGCAACAATCGCTGGTTGATGTTTACTGGTTTACACTTTTAATTACTTGATAAATCTTTTTTCATGGTTAGGGAATTGTTCTGCCAATTGATAACCTCAAATCCCAAACGACGATATAATCTCAATGCTGGGTTGTTGGAAGATACACTTAATGAGATTGCGGAGTATTGATTTCTTACTTGTGAAAACAATTCAGTTAGCAATTTAGTGCCAATACCTCGACCGCGATATTTTGGTAACACAGCGATTGATAACTCAGGTATGCGATAGTCAATATATCCGTATCCTGGATTGCTACTCTTAAAGATACGTAGCCATACTGCGCCAACTAAAGTTCGCTCATCTTCTAAAACTGCAATCAAACCTCGATCTGCATCAAGTCCCCAATTTTGTACGTACTTTGCTAATTCTGGCTGAAATATTATCTCTTTCGGCAAAGGGGTAGTATCTGGAGGAACAAACAATGCCTGATAGAGCATCTCCCACAAAAAAGGCTCATCATCTCCATCAATTGAGCGAATAATGTATGACATTTTATCGATGCCGATAAATATACAACGCTCTTATGTTATCTAATCTGCCGATCAAGCTTATAACTATTTGCTTCAACATCTATCTAATGAAAAAGCAATTAAACCCATGTGGAAAATATTATCCTCCCTGAAACAAAATTTAGTTTGGTCTGTTCCTGCTTTTATGATTGCAGGGATTATCTTTGGTGCGTTGACTGACGCTAGTTTTCTTAAAGCAACGATCATTCCTTTAACTTTCTTGATGGTTTATCCGATGATGATTAACCTTCAGATTGCCAAAGTCTTTGCGGGAGGAGACTTCAAACTGCAAGCCATTACCCAAATAATTAACTTTGCCGTCGTACCATTTTTTGCCTTTGGCATTGGCAAATTATTTTTTAGTGATCGCCCTTTAATTCTCTTGGGATTACTACTAACTTCCCTGCTTCCCACCAGTGGCATGACAATTTCTTGGACTGGTTTTGCTAAGGGGAATCTCAATGCAGCGATTAAGATGACGGTAATTGGTTTGATTGCTGGTTCTTTGGCAACTCCTCTTTATGCCAAGTTCTTGATGGGAACAGTTGTAGAAATTCCTTTAGTGGATGTCTTTAAACAAATTGTAATTATCGTCTTTCTGCCAATGCTGTTAGGATTTGTCACCAAAAAAGTTCTGATTGCCACGGTAGGGGAAAGTAAATATAATCGCAATCTCAAGCAAAAGTTTCCTGTCTTCTCTACCATTGGCGTTTTAGGCATTGTCTTCGTAGCGATAGCACTAAAAGCTAAATCCATTGTCAGCAATCCCTTGGCAGTTTTATCTTTCTTCGTCCCATTATTGATTATCTACGGCTTTAATTTTCTTTTAAGTACCTTAATCGGTAAAGCTTTATTTAATCGAGGAGATGCGATCGCTCTTGTTTACGGTACAGTAATGCGGAATCTTTCTATCGCTCTGGCGATCGCTATTACTGTCTTTGGTTCAGAACAAGGCTCGGAAATCGCCCTCATTATTGCTATGGGATACATTATCCAAGTTCAATCCGCAGCTTGGTATGTCAAGTTAACCGACAAAATCTTTGGCGTACCTGTAATAGAAGCACAACTTGAATAAAGAGAGTTCGGAATTAAGAATTAGAAATTCAGAGTTTTGGAGTAAAAATAATGAGACATAGACATATAAATAGAAACTGTAAACAACGACATTCAAAGCAATGGGCAACCGCAGGAGCTTGTCTAGCAGTAATGTCCAGCGCTACCTTAACTTCAACCGCAGAGGCAGCTACCAACACCAGTTTAGATGTCCAAACACAACAGGCAATGATTGAGGCGATTAACGACGAGTACCATGCCCGTGCCTTCTACAATGCGGTAATGGATAAGTTTGGCGAGATCCGTCCTTTCAGTAATATTGTTCATGCTGAAACTCGCCACGCAGAGCGATTGAGTCAGTTATTTAAGCAGTATGGCTTGCCAGTTCCAGAGGATTCTTTGGCGGGAAAGTTGGAAGCTCCCGAAACCTTGGAAATCGCCTGTTAAATGGGTGTAGAAGCAGAAATTGCTAACGTAAAAATGTACGATCGCTTCCTTGATTTTATCCAAGAAAGGGACTTAAGAGACACCTTTACCCAACTGCGTTATGTTTCCCAAAACGGCGTTGAGTTAAACTAAGCCAGAGAGTTACCCCTCTGACTCGTCTGCAAAACTGGACGTGAAGTAGGATAGGCTGCCAGCGAGTTATCTTAGTCGATACTTTTCCAACAACCCTCCTCCAAACGAAGCATGACCGTTTCCGTATCACTTCGCTTTCCAGTAACCTTTACGTTTTGAGGGCTTGACCGTCGTAGCGACCATATTGAATGTTGTGGTGACAGTCACGACAAACCACCAGAGTTTTACGTCGCCGTGCCGACATTTTCTTCATCCATTCTGGTCGTGGTTTACATCCTTTTGGCTCTAAGTCG
>JBCDCO010000127.1:0-15859 GCA_039181635.1 Cyanobacteria bacterium P01_G01_bin.19
AATGTTCAATGTTCAATGATAAATTCTTCAGCAGCTTCTAAATTAAGAGGTTTGGCAAAAAGGTAGCCTTGACCGTATTCGCAGTTTAATTCTTTTAGCAGTCTTGTCTGGGTTTCAGTTTCGATACCTTCAGCGATGACGTCCATCTCCAGCTTGTGAGCGAGGGTGACAATAATATCCACGATCGCGATGTTTTTATCAGATACGTCCATTTGCCGCACAAAAGATTGGTCTACTTTTAAGGTGTCGGCACAAAACTTCTGCAGATAGCTTAGAGAGGAATAACCAGTACCAAAGTCGTCGATACTCAATTTAATCCCTAATGCTTTCAAGTCTTTCAATAAAGCGATCGCTTCTTCAACATTATCCATTACCGCACTTTCGGTAATTTCGAGCTTGAGACAGTGGGGTGCTAAATTGGTTTCCGCCAGAATTTGCTCTACTTGCGCTACTAAATCTGCAGAAAATTGATGGCTGGAAAGGTTGACGCTAATAGTTAGTTGAGGGTAGTCAGGGAATTTTTGATGCCACTGGTGCATTTGCCGACAGGCTGCTCGCAAAATCCAATCTCCTATAGGAACAATCAATTTAGTTTCTTCTGCCAAAGGAATAAATTCTCCTGGCGAAACAAATCCTCTGGTGGGAGAGATCCAGCGAACTAGAGCCTCAAATCCCGAAGTTAAACCGCTTTTAAAGTCAATAATTGGCTGATAATAAAGCTGAAACTCATTATTGGCGATCGCCTGTCTCAAGTCTGTTTCTAATTCCCATTGAGCCAGACTCTCAGTTTGCATTCTGGGAGTGAATACTACATGTTGATTTTTACCCAAGATACTGGCGCGATCCTTGGCAATGTTGCTATTTCTCAACAAGTCTTCTGCTTTCTCTTTTGTCTCTGGCTCGTAAAAAGCAATCCCGACATTGGTAGCGATAATTAACTCTTTTGATTCGATCTCGAATACTTCTTCTAGCTGCGTCTGGATTCTTTGGGCGATCGCAATCGCTGTATCTTTGCAATCTAAAGCAGATAGAAATAAGCAAAATTGAGCGTCACCAATTCGAGCTAACTTATCGTGAGAACGAGTACATTTTTGAATTCTTTTGGCGGCGGATACAGTCAGATTTTGACTGATTTCTCGACCTAAACTTTCTTCAATGGTTTTCAGGCGATCGATTTCAATGGACAAAATCGCTATGGGAGAGCCAGTCGATTTATCCAAAACGTTTTGAACGATTTTAATTATTCGTTCTCTATTAGGTAATCCTGTAAGCCCATCTACCGATGATTTATAAAAACTCTTATGGGCTAAAATTATCCCTGTCGAACCGATTAGGCTCATTATAGAAGGAACTATGGGTAGCCAAATCGCACCAATAAAGCCGACAAAACATATACCAATTAAAGCAATTGTAATTGCAGCAAAGCCAGATAGTAGTGTCAGAGGATGCTTGGTACGCCAGACTAACATGACTCCTGCGATCGACCACAGCCAAATCCAGGCTATTTCACCCCACTGGGGTAGAAAAGTAAATAAACGCTGTCCGTCCATAACTACCCCAAGAATTTGATTTACCGTCTGAGCGTGAATAGCTACTCCTGGAACTTTTGTCACACCATTGGGCGTAGAAAAAACATCTTTCTTACTGGGTGCGGTGTAGCCTATAAGCACGACCTTATTTTCAATCAAGCTTGGATTGTATTCTCCTGTTACAACTTCGGTAATAGACAGCTGTCGGGCAATACTATCGAGAGGTTTATACTGAAGTAGTACTTGAGAACCAAATACATCTGAATCTCTTAACCTATATCCCCCCGCATCCGCAGTTAAAGCGGGAAAAAAAGCTCCATCTATCCGTAGATATTCTCGCTCAATCTTGAGAGATGCACTATCTATTTCTAGGTACTTTTTGCTTAATTGCAAACCGAAGGAATACACATTATTCTTTCCGAGTTTGGCTGCCATGAAATTGCGTCTAACTCGACCATCGTTATCGATGAGAAAATTGTTAAAGCCTACTCTATCTGGAGAGACGTTAGGTGGTGCGGGAACACCATCATCTTTACTAATATGCTCGATCGCAATGACGTTTTCGGCTGCTAGTTCCTGCAAAAGTTCCTTGTTCCCTGGCGGTTGCGGAATATCGCGATAAATATCTAGACCAATTGCTTTAGGATTATTTTTTTGCAATTGAGCAATAGCTTTGGCAATTAGTCGGTCGGAGAAAGTAGACTGTTGCCATTGTTGAATGTCAGATTCTGTAATCTCTACTAGAGTAATTCGAGGCTCGGACACTTTTGTTTCTGAAGACGGTTTTCCTGCGATTTTTTCCCATCGCATCATTAAATCAAAAACCCTCAGTTCTAAAAATTCTAGACTGCCCGATTGTCTAAAACCACAGATAAGCAAAACTAAAGTGCTAGTTAACAACGTACTCAGTTTCCACGGGAATCTAGCTTTTATAGTGTTTTTTTTTACTATTTTCTTTGAATGTGTTGCTTCCATCAACAGCAGCTTTAAGTATTATTCGTATCTTGAAATATTCTATTAGATAAACAATTTAAATAGTTGTCAAAATAAATTCAATCAATTTTACTAGCAGACAGATCGACATAGATTCAGTAAAAATACATATTTTCTGTACAGATAAAATATATTCTGCTAGTAATCAACCATCAGTAATCTAACGGATACAAAAGTATTATTATTTAACTACGATAGTAATATTAGTCAAAATATATCGAAAATTTTTTTAAAATCAAAATGCTAAAATCGCCCGAAAACAATTTATTAAAACTGTTTAAAATTTTTAGTTCTGCTGTCTTGATGAGCTTGATCGCGCCTAATGTCTTTGCGGAGTCAGTAGAGTATTATAATTTTCCCACAGGAGAACACGAAGGAGGTGGCGTAAGAGGAGGTTTCTCTAGATGCAGCGTTGAAACTTCTTACCCACTCCCTTTGATTCCACAGGATCGACAAATACTTACAGCTTCTGCTGCTCCCAAACTATTTTTTGATGTTTCCAATGTCAAACAGGAGATCGAGTTAGACTTTCTCTTACTAAACCAAAATAATGAAGTGGTTTTGCAAGACAATATAGAAACAAATAATGGTTCGAGATTAATTAGTCTTGACCTGAAAGATACTCATAATAATGATGTTTTAGCCTTACAAAGTAACTATCACTGGTATTTAGTCGATAGTTGCCAAAATAAAAGCGAACCTAAAATAGTAGCTAACGGTTCTTTGACAAGAATCGAACTAGAAACAAAGCTGGTAAAACAGCTCAATAATGCCACCACAATAGATCGAATCAATATTTATCAAGCAGCTAATATTTGGTTGGAAACTGTAGAAGAAATTGCAGATGCCAGGTGCGATCTTTCTGTAACTATGGCTAACAAAGGCACAAGTAAAGCAGATCGAGATACTGCCATGTCAGTCAAATCAATTCACAGTTTGTTTAATGCCAACTGTCCCAATCGTTCTGAGATTGAATCTTAATCTCCAGTTTTAGATAAAAATTGCCAACATTTATATTTCTATCTAAATATTTTTGGGCAAGTATTATTGCTCAGTCTTATTTATCCTCGAAAATAAGCGATCGCCATTACTAAACCAATACAGCCGACAAAAGTCAAAGCTAGTAAAACCAACATAAAAATTTCCCCTGAAGAAAGTGGGCGATCTGTCGGATCTAGATAAGCGGTTTTAGAGTAATTTCTATCTTCTGGGTTCGACCAATTTGGTGCTTGAATCACGTTGAGGCGAGAATAGCCTATTTTTAAGTCGTAAAGCGATCGCTGTTCGGGGCTACTCAATACAGCATAAGCCTCATTTAATCTCTGAAACTTAGATATCGCAACACTAGGAGGTAATGTTGTTGTATCTGGATGATATTTCTTGCTGAGTTGGCGATACGCACGACGGATCGCGATATTAGATGCAGAAGGATGCAGATCCAGCAAACTGTAGTAGTCGCTAACCAGTTTAGTTGTGGAAGGAAGCGTTTGAGATCTTTGTCGATTGTTAGAGTTAACCATGCTAAAGCTGAAACTGATTCTTTTTTAATTATCTAACGAATTTCAATCGCTAAATCAAGATCGAAGCAAATTATAGTTTGCGGGCAACCGATTTCAAGCTAACCAAAGATTATTAGTTGGCAACAAAATACGTAGTTTGTTTAAGAAATATTAAACTAAATCGCTGAAACCAGTAAGTAATTCGACCTGGTTGTTACAGAATTTAAAGTTATCTCGCTCGGTCGCGAGCGAGAATAAGGGCATGGGGTAAACTAGCCCTTAATTCTATTCAGAATACGAAAAACAAGAACATTCGCAGTTGGAGCTATATAAAAATGTCCCATAGCGTCAAAATTTACGATACCTGCATTGGCTGCACCCAATGTGTGAGAGCGTGTCCTACTGACGTATTGGAGATGGTACCTTGGGATGGCTGTAAAGCTGGTCAAATTGCCTCTTCTCCTCGTACAGAAGACTGTGTAGGTTGCAAACGTTGTGAAACCGCTTGTCCTACTGACTTTTTGAGTATTCGTGTCTATCTAGGCGCGGAAACTACTCGCAGTATGGGTCTGGCATATTAAAAACGTTGATAATTTTAAGTATGAAGCAGACGATTATACTTTTCGTAGTTATGGGCGCACGGCTTCGCCGAAGTCGCCGCTAGGGGGCTTGAACGCATGCGTTCGCAGCCATAAGCTATAAGCTTTTAAATACTTTTAATTTATACAAAGCAAAGTGTTGCTTGGTTTCCACGACTATACTGTTTTCAGTGCAGTTGAGAAATCAAGTAACGCTGTTTTTTTTGACGCTACGCAAATATTGATAAACCTAAGTTATGAGTTATGTAATTCACAACGAAAGAATAAGGAATTCAGACTTTTAAAAATTTAAAGAGGTGATATAAAATGGCGATCGCAACTATCAATCCCGCTACAGGAAAAACCCTCAAAACTTTTGCCCCCTTGACTGAGGCTGAAATAGAGTCCAAGCTTGCTCTAGCCCAATCAACTTATGAAGAATACCGTCAGAGTACTTTTGCTCTTCGCAGTCAATGGTTGAATAATGCCGCAGATATCTTAGAACAAGATGTAGACAAGTTTGCCCAAATTATGACGATGGAAATGGGCAAAACTTATCAAAGTGCGATCGCCGAAGTTAAGAAATGCGCTCTCGTATGTCGTTTTTACGCTGAGAAAGCTCCAGAATTTCTGGCAAATGTTCCCATTGATAGCGATGCTGGAGAAAGCTATGTTGCCTACCAGCCTTTAGGTGTAATTTTAGCCGTAATGCCTTGGAATTTTCCCTTTTGGCAGGTATTTCGTTTTGCAGCACCAGCTTTGATGGCAGGAAATGTTGGCGTTCTCAAACATGCTTCTAATGTACCCCAGTGCGCCTTGGCAATCGAAGAGATTTTTAATCGGGCAGGTTTTCCTCAGGGTGCATTTCAAACTCTATTAATCGGTGCGAGTCAGGTCAAAGCGATCGTCGAAGACGAGCGAGTAAAAGCTGCTACCTTAACTGGTAGCGAACCTGCAGGTAAGGCATTAGCTGCTACGGCAGGACAACAGATTAAGAAGGTAGTTTTAGAATTGGGGGGAAGCGATCCATTTATTGTCCTGGAAAGCGCGGACTTAGAAGCAGCTATTACAACTGGAATAAAGGCAAGAATGCTAAACAACGGTCAATCTTGTATTGCTGCCAAACGATTTATCGTTCAAGAGACTATTGCCGATCGCTTTGAAGAACGGTTAATCGCCAAATTTAAAGAGCTAAAAGTTGGCGATCCAATGGATGAAAATACAGATATTGGACCTTTGGCAACGGCAACAATTCGCTCGGAATTGGAGCAACAGGTGCAAAATGCCATTAAGCAAGGTGCAAAAGTTTTAATCGGCGGAGGATTGATCGCGGATACCTCAGGCAATTATTACCAGCCTACTATTCTGACTAATATTCCTGCCGATTCAACCATCGCCAAAGAAGAATTTTTTGGACCAGTAGCAATGCTATTTAGAGTCAAAAACATCGATAGCGCGATCGCTCTTGCCAATGATATTCCCTTTGGTTTGGGTGCTAGCGGCTGGACTAGCGATCGCCAACAAAGCGATCGCCTAATTGCCGAGGTAGAAGCAGGAGCGGTTTTTATCAACGGGATGGTCAAATCCGATCCTCGTTTACCCTTTGGTGGAATCAAGCGTTCTGGCTACGGCAGAGAGTTGAGCAGCCAAGGAATACACGAATTTGTCAATATTAAGACAGTCTGGATTAAGTAGACCAAAATTTTGCTGCCAATTTAAGGTTTTGAACGGAGTAGATCGAGCTTATTTGACCCATCACGCCACAACAATTTTTCTGGTTAGGCTTTAATCAAAGCTACGTCAATTTTCGATTCTTCTCCCTCCGTAATCTCAGCCTTAATGTCAGGACCAAAAAACTTCTCAATTTTTTCCCTTCTTTTCTCCCATTCTTCTAGGTTGAAGAAAGGAGAATAAAACTCCATCAGTAAAGTGTAGGCTCCTTCGATAGAGTGTTCTTGGATACCCACCAATACTGGTCTTTCTTCATCTGTAGGACTCAAGCCGAATTTAGCTAGAGACTTGTCTAAGTGAGCTTCTTGACCGTAACGAAAGCGAGTTACATCTTTGCGCAACTGTTCTTGAGTCGGAGTTGCTTGTGATCGCAGTTGTTTGACTTCTGGACTAGTTTCTACCGTATATGGCACTGGCTTTAACTCTGATGCCTTGAGAGCTAATCCTCCCAGTAGCAAAGGAATTCCGTAAAAGAAACCTGCTAAATTGAGAGTATTCATTCCTACGGCATAGGCATAAAAACCAACAATAGTTAAAATTCCTCCCAAGGTTAGACCCACCGCAGCTAACGGTATCTTACGCAGCATAATAAAAAATTGTTTAAATTTGTCAATATTGTCTATTCTAAAGCTATTGGATACTTAAGTTTAAAGAAATTATGGATAAAGTCGAGATTAGAGCTAAAATAGCCCAAATGGCAGCTAAAAGAGATTCTTTAGTGGAGCTTTTAGAAAGACCCAATTTAGGCACTTTAAGAATAGATGTCGATCAGGCATTGGAAGAGCTAGATGAACTGATTGAAGAATTTAACGAAACGTTTCCAGAAGAGAAAGTCTAACTGAGACAAAATTAACGAGACAATTTGCTACCAATATTTGAAACTACAATTCAGCATCGATATTGCGATCGCATTTATAATGCATAGCTAGTTTCTGGCAAATTTAATTCACCTGTTAGCTACAAATTTAATTCACCTGTTAGCTACTTAGACAACTATTGATAAAGTGAAATATTTTTTTCTCAGCGATGGCTGGACTTACAATCGGGTTTGGGAATTTGGAGGACTTTGGGACCCCATAAGCTGGGGTCGAGAACCTCAGATTAAACGCTTAAATTGTGCCAGCATTCAACAGGGCGAAACATTATGGCTTTATGCGGTAGAGGATGCTGTTTTAATGGTTGAAGTTCAACCCAGCAGTAACATCCATGGCGAATCGGGTATCGGACAAGTAGTCTTAAAACGATTGATTGATGCCGAACAAGCTCTCGAAGTATTGACTAATGCAGAATCGATCTTTAACATTTCCTGACTTCCAGCAGACTTTTCAGAAGCTTCTGTTAAAGATGAGAGAATTTAATATAAGTTAATATTTGAAAATAACAGTTCGATAAATCTTGCAATAGGTTCTAACAATAGTTACACTTCTTTAAATAAAGAGTATTTTCAAGTCTTTCTTGAATGAGCCCCATTGATTGTCGATGTAGATCGACTTTTTCCTGGTAAGCACAGGAATTGCGGCATAAATACAGATTACAAAATAACCGTCAGAATTGAGTTCGTCAAATTAGCGACGATGAGTTAACAGATTCGGATTTATCCGACTCTAAATTTAGATAAATTATTTAGTCAATAGGAGGAGTGTAGTCTATGGGACTACCTTGGTATCGAGTTCATACAGTCGTCCTGAACGACCCAGGAAGACTTATATCAGTTCACTTAATGCATACTGCTCTAGTTGCAGGTTGGGCTGGCTCTATGGCTCTATTCGAGCTAGCAACATTCGACCCTAGCGATGCAGTACTAAACCCTATGTGGCGACAAGGAATGTTCGTTCTTCCTTTTATGGCACGTTTGGGTGTAGACACCTCTTGGGGTGGCTGGAGCGTAACTGGAGAAACTGGTGCGAGTGCAGGCTTTTGGTCTTTTGAAGGGGTAGCGATCGCCCACATCGTTTTATCTGGTCTTCTATTCCTGGCTGCAGTGTGGCACTGGGTATATTGGGATCTAGAATTGTTTGTCGATCCTCGTACTGGTCAGACAGCATTAGATCTACCAAAAATGTTTGGTATCCACTTATTTTTATCTGGCTTACTATGTTTTGGTTTCGGTGCATTTCACCTCACGGGAGTGTGGGGACCTGGAATGTGGGTTTCCGATGCCTTTGGGGTAACTGGTCACGTTCAACCAGTCGCACCAGAATGGGGACCAGCGGGATTTAATCCTTTCAATCCTGGTGGTGTTGTAGCGCACCATATTGCCGCTGGTGTAGTTGGTATTATTGCTGGTTTATTTCACCTCAGCGTTCGTCCTCCCGAAAGACTTTACAAAGCTTTGCGGATGGGTAACATTGAAACGGTTCTTTCCAGTAGTATTGCCGCAGTGTTCTTTGCTGCTTTCGTAGTAACAGGTACTATGTGGTACGGAAACGCTACTACCCCTATCGAATTATTTGGTCCTACTCGCTACCAATGGGATCAGGGATATTTTAATCAAGAGATTCAACGCCGTGTCGAGACAGCAATGGATGATGGAATGACTCGCTCCGAAGCTTGGTCGACAATTCCTGAAAAGCTAGCTTTCTACGATTATGTCGGTAATAGCCCTGCAAAAGGTGGTTTATTCCGTACTGGTTCGATGGACAGTGGAGACGGTATTGCTCAAGAATGGTTAGGACACGCCGTATTTACAGATGCTGCAGGTCGCGAGCTAAGCGTACGTCGTATGCCCAACTTCTTCGAGACCTTCCCTGTGATTTTGGTTGATGAAGATGGCGTTGTTAGAGCAGACATTCCTTTCCGTCGTGCAGAATCTAAGCTTAGCGTCGAGCAAGGAGGCGTTACCGTTTCCTTCTACGGTGGTGCTTTAGACGGTCAAAGTTTCAGCGATGCTCCTACGGTCAAGAAATATGCCCGTAAAGCTCAGCTAGGTGAAGCTTTTGCTTTTGACACAGAAACTCTAGAGTCTGACGGTGTATTCCGTACTAGCCCCCGTGGTTGGTTTACCTTTGGTCATGCTGTATTCGCTCTATTCTTCTTCTTTGGTCATATTTGGCATGGTTCTCGTACTTTGTACCGAGATGTATTTGCTGGTGTTGACCCCGAGCTAGAGGAAGAGCAGGTAGAATGGGGCTTCTATCAAAAAGTGGGTGACAAATCTACTCGTGCAAAACAAGAAGCGTAAAACTTCTCTGTCATTTGGCAAGTTTTGCATAGTCTCTGTCGGAAATGGCGATCGCTATTTCCGACAAGCTATCAGAAATTAAAACCACAAATGGTTTTGTTGGTAAAATATCAGTAAATATAGTTTAGGATTTTAAACATGGAAGCTGTTGCATATATTTTAGTGTTGGCTATGGGAATTTCAGTTCTCTTCTTCGCGATCGCTTTCCGCGAGCCACCCCGTATTGAAAAATAGATAAAAACCAAAAGATGCTGCTCTCGACTGGACACAATTGACCGACTTTGATGTGCTTTAATCGTATTATTAAGTGCCTTGGTTGTTAAGCATCTTTAAGATATTATTCTTTCTGAGTCATTTCTGCTTATTTTCTGTTAACAAACAGACTATGATGTAGAAAACGGCTCAGATTTGTCGTTTCTAAAAACAATTTTTATAACAAGAGCATATAATCATTTGAATCCATGCACTGTCCTAATTGTCAGCACACGGAAAGCAGAGTTTTAGAATCTCGTTCGACAGAGAGTGGACAAAGTATTCGCCGCCGTCGAGAATGCCTAAATTGCAAACGACGCTTCACTACTTATGAAAGAATTGAGCTAGTACCGATTACAGTTATTAAGCGAGATAATGGTCGAGAGTCATTTGATCGAGCGAAACTTCTTCGAGGATTGTTACGAGCTTGTGAGAAAACCACTGTATCCCATCAAAAAGCAGAGGCGATCGTAGACAGTATAGAAGCTAGGTTGCAGCAGAATTCAGGCAGGGAGTTTACCAGCAGCGAAATTGGGGAGTTGGTGCTACAAAGTCTACGTTATGAAAACGAGGTAGCTTATATTCGTTTTGCTTCAGTATACCGAAAATTTCAAGGAATTAAAGATTTTATCGAAACTCTAAATCATCTTCAGCAGGAAAACCTAAATAGTCCAGAGTTTACTAGAATTTAATTTTCATATTATTATTCCCATTAAGGCAAACCTTTAAAAAGAGTCTCAAATTTTAAATTTAATTACTTTAGGCAAGCATCAATTTTTTGATAAAAAAATAAAAAAAGTTACAGTCTCCCCAAGAAAAAGTTACAATGCTATAATGCCATCTTGTCGACAAGCAAATGTATTTTAAGTAGCAAAGTATATTAGTAGACTGTTGTCATTCTAAAGCTGCAGTTTTGTTGGCGTCAGGCTAGGTGAATGTAGGTGTAGGCTGCACAATAATCGTAGCGAGTGTACATCAAGCAGGAGGCTTATCAATTATAAAAATAAGGAAATATAATCAGGACATCTAATCTATATGGTCAATCAGCAAGCAAATAGTACTAAAGATATTGGTTTTACTCACGAAGATTTCGCTGCACTCCTCGATAAATATGACTACCATTTTAGTCCTGGAGATATAGTAGCAGGAACAGTTTTTAGTATGGAGCCAAGAGGTGCGCTGATTGACATTGGTGCAAAAACAGCAGCTTATATTCCGATTCAAGAAATGTCAATCAATAGAGTTGACAACCCCGCTGAAGTTCTCCAAGCTGATGAAACTAGAGAATTTTTCATATTGACTGATGAAAATGAAGACGGTCAATTAACTCTATCTATTCGACGCATCGAGTACATGCGTGCTTGGGAGCGTGTCAGACAGCTACAGCAAGAAGACGCTACAGTTCGTTCGAATGTCTTTGCTACTAATCGAGGTGGTGCGCTAGTCAGAATAGAGGGATTGAGAGGATTTATTCCTGGATCTCACATTAGTGCTAGGGAAGCGAAAGAAGACTTGGTTGGTGAAGATTTACCGTTAAAGTTCTTAGAGGTAGATGAAGAGCGTAACAGACTAGTTTTAAGTCATCGTCGAGCGCTAGTAGAACGCAAGATGAATGGTTTAGAAGTCGGTCAAGTAGTGAAAGGATCTGTCAGAGGCATCAAGCCTTACGGTGCATTTATAGACATCGGTGGCGTTAGCGGTTTGCTACACATCTCGGAGATATCTCACGATCACATCGATACTCCTCACAGCGTATTTGGTGTTAATGATGAATTAAAAGTGATGATCATCGACTTGGATGCCGAGCGAGGTCGTATATCTCTATCCACCAAGCAGTTAGAGCCAGAACCAGGTGACATGCTCAAAAACAGAGAAATAGTCTTTGAGAAAGCGGAAGAGATGGCTGAAAAATATCGTCAAAAATTATTAGCCGAAGCAGAAGGTATTACTCTAGAAGAGGCAGCAGAAGAAATTCCTTCCGCAGCGGAAGAACCCGTAGTTGAAGAAGCAGCCGCTGAAGAGCCTGTGGCAGAAGAAAATGTAGAGGCAGTCTCCGAAACGTCTGAAGATTCGGAAGGCGAGATGGTAGGTGCCGCGTCGGAGGAATAGTTCGAGCAAAAAATAAATTAATCATTAGCTTTACTAGGGAAAGTTATCTAGCATTTATATTGAGAGAGGAAGTATTCCTCTCTTTTTTTATTGAGCGCTGTTACCTATGGAAAAAAATTTACCTTCCGAAACATCTCGTAATCAACCTGAAAAAAATCAGAGCGAATCCCGTGTTGCGATCGCTTCTGGTAAGACGATTGGCTGCAAAGGAGCACAATTCAACAACATAGCTGCCATCATTTTTGATAAAGACGGCACGCTAGAAGATTCCTTATCATTTTGGAGAGAGGTAGGTATCCAGAGAGCTAGGATCGTTGATGCTCGCATTCCAGGGGTTGGAGAACCATTACTAATGGCGTTTGGTATCCAAGACAATATCTTAAATCCTACTGGCTTAATGGCAGTGGGCAGTCGCCAAGAAAATGAAATTGCTGCGGCTGCCTATATTGCCGAAACAGGACGTAGTTGGGGCGAATCACTTAAAATTGCCAGAGAATCTTTTATCGAAGTGGCAGAATCAAAGTATTTAGTGAAAACAGCAGAATGTGCACCTTTATTTCCCGAAGTTAAAAGTACTCTGGCAAACTTTCATCATGCAGGGCTAAAAATTGGGATTCTTTCAGCAGATTCAACCTCAGAAGTGCAAAAATTTGTCAAAAATCATCAACTCCAACAATATATTGACTTGAGTCAAGGAGTGGATGGAAAGACATTCAAACCTGACCCTCAGCTATATATCAAAGCTTGCCAAGCTCTAGGAGTAATGCCCGAGACAACTGTAATGGTAGGAGACTCTGCATTGGACATAGAAATGGCACGGGCAGCAGGTGCAGCGGGAGCCATCGGCGTAAATCGCCAACCAAATTTAATGTCTCTTTCTGGAGACAGAGTAGTTTCCAACTTGTCAAAAATTCAAGTTTTGTAATCCTTAGAGCAAACCTGTATTATGTAATTTATGTTTGGATATTTAGGTTCGTACCTTACTTACCTATATTTAATGTCTTTTAGAGGACTATACAAAATTGTCTCGTAATTATTTATTTACTTCCGAATCAGTCACAGAAGGTCATCCCGATAAAATTTGTGACCAAATCTCAGACGCTATACTGGATGCTTTGCTGGCTCAAGACCCTCTAAGCCGTGTCGCAGCCGAAGTAGTAGTCAATACAGGACTGGTTTTAGTTACTGGCGAAATTACTACTAAAGCCGAGGTCAATTATGTCAATCTAGTCAGAAAGAAGATTGCTGAGATTGGCTATACTAATGCGGAAAACGGATTTTCTGCCGATAGCTGTTCTGTATTGATCGCTTTAGACGAACAATCTCCAGATATCGCTCAGGGCGTAACCTCTGCTCAAGAGCAGAGGGAAAATCTTAGCGACAGCGAACTAGACCGAATTGGTGCTGGCGATCAAGGAATCATGTTTGGCTTTGCTTGTAATGAAACTCCAGAGCTGATGCCAATGCCTATAAGTTTGGCTCATCGTATGTCTCGTCTTCTAACTCGAGCGCGCAAACAAGGAAATCTAGATTATCTCCGTCCTGACGGCAAAACGCAGGTATCTGTCAAATACGAAGATGGTAAACCCATAGGCATAGATACAATTTTAGTTTCTACTCAACACACCGAAACTATTGACGATCTCTTTGAAGATAGTGCCGTTCAAAAGAAAATCAAAGACGATTTGTGGTCTGCGGTAGTTCGACCTGTGTTTGCAGATTTAGCGATCAAACCAGACGATAACACACGCTTTTTGGTAAATCCAACTGGCAAGTTTGTGATTGGCGGTCCTCAAGGGGACTCTGGCTTGACTGGACGCAAAATTATTGTGGATACCTATGGCGGATACTCTCGCCATGGTGGTGGTGCTTTCTCTGGCAAAGATCCTACTAAAGTCGATCGCAGTGCTTCTTATGCTTGTCGCTATGTGGCTAACAACATCGTCGCGGCAGGTTTGGCAGATAAGTGCGAGGTACAAGTTAGCTATGCAATTGGTGTTGCCAGACCTACGAGTATTTTTATTGAAACTTTTGGTACGGCAAAAATTCCTGAAGACAAGCTCTTAGAATTAGTCAAAGAGCATTTTGAGCTGCGTCCAGCAGGAATTATTCAAACTCTAAATCTTCGTAATTTACCTCAATTAAGAAACGGTCGTTTTTATCAAGATGTAGCAGCATACGGTCATTTTGGTCGTGAAGATCTGGATTTGCCCTGGGAAAAAACAGATAAAGCCGAACTCTTGAAAGAGCTTTTGCTCTCAAGCAGTGCTACTTAGTTGTTTCTTGTTGTTGACTACAAACATTTAGTAGTTTCGAGCGAAGAAATAAAGATTTGGTAATTTCTTCGCTTTAAATTACTTAAAGTTATTGAGCGAGCTAGATCGAGATCGGTATCGATAAAGATAATTAAATGTTTAGCTTAAAATTGATTGGAACAGTTTTTTATGGGCTGATTAGCATTATCGGGGGAGCTTGGGGTTATTGGAAAACTCGCAGCAAGATTTCCTTGATTTCTGGTGGAATTAGTGGCGTAATGCTGTTAGTTCTGAGCATTTTTATTTATCGCGATCGCAGCTGGGCAGCTATATTAGCGGCAGCTATCATAACTTTGTTAATTGCTGTTTTCATCATCAGATTTCTCAAAACTAAAAAACCTATTCCCGCTTTACCAATGATATTACTTGGTGTTGTATCCTTGATTCTTACCTTGAGCTAGACATATTCGAGAATTGCCTTTTTTTATCGAATACGGTCGAGCTTAGTTATTTTCGACGATTGTGCAGACGCTCCAAAATAGCCAAACTATAAAAGTAGGTAATAAAAGCCAGTATTGAGCCAACAACAAAACAGCCAGTCAGCAAAGTAATGGCAAAAGTTGGACCCAATTCTTTGAAAGTAGTAAAAGATTTTAGGTCTAAAAATAGGACAGTATCTTTTGTTCCCAATAAAAGCTTCCCAAGTTTATAGTTAAACACAAAAATCGGTACATAAGTCAAAGGATTGCTAATCCAGGTAGCAGCGATCGCTGCTACTTTACTACCTCTTAGCAAAGTGGCTAACACAACTCCAACCAAACTTTGCAGTCCAAAAAATGGAAAACATCCAGCAAAAACTCCTACTGCTAAACCTTTGGCAACAACTTTAGGTTTGCCTCTTAGTCTGAGTAATTTAAGGTAAGTCAAGCGGCAGCGCCTTCTAAGCCAAGACTTGTAATGCAAGCGACGATATGGAGATGATTTTCTTTGACGTATCAAGGTACTCGTCGAACGCGAATTATTGCGATAATATTTTCGATCCATATTAAAAATTTAGCTCTAAAAAAGCAACGGTTGACACTGTGCCGAGAGCAGTTATTTTTTTAGAGAATTGTTTTTAGAAATAACCACATAATCAAATAAAGCCAATAGAAATATTGCTCTGTTTAGTTATTAAAAAATAATTTAATAATAAATTTTGAGCTGGTATTTCACCAGCACTAACAGACTTTGAAATGCTAAAACGATAATCTATGGACAGTAATCGTTTTTCACTTCTGCTGTTTTTTCTCTTCTATATTAACCCGATGGGAGATTGTAGTAATTCCGTCTCCACGAACCAAAATAGCAGAAACCCAATGACTGTCGGGTAAAAGAGGCGCAGTTCCTGTTTTATAAATTCCTCCTGCTGGTAGTGGCTTTAATTCTAAATCTGTAGGGTTAAGATAAAGATTACTGGCCGTTTTTTCTTCTTTAATTGCTCCTAATAAAACTCTATCGTTTAAAGGCTCATCGACAATCAAGTCAAAGTTGTATTTCGCTCCAGTTTCAACCGTTTCGGGGGCAATAATTTCAACCTGAGGTGGATTATCTCCAGAGGTCAAACGAGATTGTTCTGAGAGTATTTCTTGATTGACTAACTTGGAATCTTTGAAATATTGACGAGAGCGAATAGTCGAGTCCAAATTAGTAACGCGACTTCCCTCTTCCTGAGTTCCTTGGATCTGAGTCA
>JBCDCO010000128.1:0-15765 GCA_039181635.1 Cyanobacteria bacterium P01_G01_bin.19
ACACTGGGTCATAAAATATTAAATCACGGTTTTATTTATTACACATTTAGAGCCTGTATCCCTTACCAGTTCTCATTTCTTTATGTAGTAATAATAAACAAAGATAAGAAGCTAACAGCACCATTATTGCTTTTTATATATACAAGGAATAGGGCAGAGCAGTTCACGAAGTTCACTGAGAGGCAGTTTCCTCGAAGGAACTGAAGAGCAGTTTCCTCGAAGGAACTGAAGAGCAGTTTCCTCGAAGGAACTGAAGAGCAGCACATCACTCTTTAAGTTTAGGTTTTCTAACTTCATGGTAATAGCGATAGCCAAGTCTGAGAGCTAGTTCTTGAGGGAACTCAGGAATTGATTTATGGTGGCCGTCATTCGCTAACCAAACCTTGTAATATAAATCATCGTTGGTACCGAGATGTATTTCATCAAAAGTGAAGTGAAGCGAAGAAGGATCTAAATCATTGATGAAGTTTTCTTCTCTAGACCTCTGGGATTCGTCATCAAGTTGTTGTTGATCATGTAAATGACAGAGTTTTTGTTGAATGGTAGGGAGTTGTTCTTGGTTGAAAAGAAGATTGGAATAGTAACGAAAGTCATCAATCTCTTGTTGAAAAAGTTCTCGCCATTCTTCTTCAGCAGTAATAGGCTGTGGGGGTAATATTTGTTCTGGCCCTATTGATTGATCTTGACATTCAAACTCTTCTTTTAGCTTTGGCATCATATCGGAGTAAAGAGCTTCGATAAGTTCAGTATCAGGGGAAGGGATAAGATCCTGATAGTATTGTGTTTGATTGTAGTGAACTAAGTTCTTCTGCAAATCTTTAGTTAACTTGTTGAAGGCATACTGAATACCTGTATGGCGTTCATAACCAACAGTCAGAACACCTTGGTCTTCCATAATGTGCATATGCTCAATAACTAGATTGGTAATTTGATCTGAGCAGTGATTGCGGTAATGTTCCCATATTGTTTTATATATTGCCTTATGAGCTTGTGGCAACGACTTAGGTCGGGACAGAAAAGCAATTTCAAATGCTTCATCAAATGTAGGTATGGATAGAGGATTTTGATAGTAGTAGTGAGGCTCGCCTCTATGTTGCCATAAAAGATTGTTATCATGAATTGCTTGATTACGCTCTTGTAGATCGAGAAGATAAGTTCTGACTGCTTTACGCTTTAGTTCATCTAAAGTGTAGACCTCAAAGTTAAATGAAGCATCATGGAAGAGCAACCTGTAATAATCAATTACTAACTCATAACGTTTGGAAGTATATTTGGCTTCCACTAGAGGATGAAGATGATAAACGTTGTCATGCTTTAGAATCAATCCCAATTTATTCAAAGCAGTGAAAGCTTCATTGTAAAAAGTAGACTTTGAATTCATACCATTTGCTTTTAGCATTTGGGCGCAGGATTTATAAGAACTTTTAATAGTATCATTCTTGATTGTCTGCAATAAGAATTCAATTATAAGATTATGTTTCTTCTTCAGAAACCATTTAGATATTCTAGCGAAAAGCTCCATAGGTAATTGTTTTGCCTTACTTTTTGATGTTATAATAGTCATATAATTTAAATAGATTCTTATACAAAAGACATTCCACCTAAGCGCACGGAAATGTCTTTTTTGTTGTCTATTTATTATAACATATTTCACTAATATATCTCTCGATTTTTGCCCCCTTTTTGTAGTAAATTTACTATAGCAATTCCCCTTGATTAGGGGGTATAAAATCAGAGGGTATAAAATCGCCAAAAGCCTTGCTGTACAAGCGATAGAGACCGTGGTAAAAAATGGGAAACCTAAGCAATATATATATAAATAATAATTGAACTTAAAAGAGCACAAGAGGAACCAACAGAGGAACTAAAAGTGAGCGAGCGATCAGCGAGCGAACGTACTATCAATAACAATAAAAGAAACAGTAGCAGATAAAGTTATCTCTAACATTAGGCTCCCGCAGGGACATATGACATCAGAATAAACGCCGAAGGCGATCGCCTTTTAGGTTCCTGTATGTCTACCCATCTTTAACTCTAGTAGTACTGCTTAGGTCGAAAGTATTGTTAACCCAACAGAAAGCTATTCTATCCGAACAGGATAGCCTCTTGTTAGCCTTGCAATTCTCTTTTAGGTAATGTTAATCATTTCCCAAATCCAAACCCTTAAAGACGATTCTGATGGATCTAAGAATATCTTGTCATTTCTACTACAGCGAGGTTAGAAAAGAGGTTAATCTTTCAAGAGTAGAAAACAAGATGAACCACTACGAAGTAGAAGGATATGTTTTAGTATTAAATCATATGAATAACGGTAATGATGATCTTTTAATAGGATTCATACCGTTATGGGACAAAAGTATCCAAGAGCAGCCAATACCACAAAATCCAAACAGACCAATATTCTTTCATGAATGTTATGCATCTGGGCACATGTGGGATTCAGAGAATCTATCACCACCAGGAAGTCACAGTTCTTCATTGTCCCTGTATAGAAAGCATCTGATAGACTGTGCTCTAATCAACCATGCTATAGCAAAGGGTTATGGAGCGATTGATCGTAATCCTAATATAGAGCTTACCTGGAGGTCATCAAAAGATCTTTGTAACTCTAAATACATCTTTGACGATAATGCAACACGTTACCCTATAAAACTCTTCAATATAGGGGGAAATTTGATTCCAGGCAAACACTACGCAATAAAATCAAAACTAATAGTAGATGTTGAGTTCATCGAACCACCTCTGTATAAATCAGATGGGAGAAATTATATTTCATTAAAAAAACCAAATAAATCCTACCATTTTAATGAATGATGTCATAACGAGAAGGATATAATTGAGAAGTAACATAACCATTTACATCAGTAATTCTCAATATGCCCCGCAATAAACTCCATTTAAACTCAGAAGGTCGGCAACCCACTGATCTTCGTCAATCAGGTCTCTCAGATGATGACGCTGAATGCATGAAAGATATCTGCGTCACTCTGCACAAAACTCATGTAAAACGGATCAAAGAACTCTCCAAACGTACTGGCGCATCCTTTAGTTCTATATTAGGTCAATGTGTTCGCCGTGGTCTGTATGATCTTGCTGAAGATGAAATCTGGAAGATCTAACATTTATAGTAATTCTCTTTATCATTGTTTATTTATTCAAAATACAGTATGATAAAGGTTGATTTGTAATCCTTGTATGCTATAATAGTAGGATAAAGAGAAGTAATCCGATACAGACCAGAATGAGACCAAGACAATTGAATATAAAGAGACTAAAGGACTTAAAGGCTGAGTTCACAAAGCTTACGGGAAGAGAAGCTAATGCAAAGTCAGCCAGAAGCTATCTAAAAGAGAAAGAGATAGATCTAGGAAAGTTAGACTTCAGAAAGAAAGTAACTTGGGAAAAGATAATCTTAGAAATAAACTTTCAAATTGATATAGATATTGAAGTAGAAAGCTATAAAGCTATATTTGAGAGATTAGATAATATCGCATTAAGAAGACCACTTTATGAATATGCCAGCATTAAAGTGAATGGAGAAAATATAATAAACGAAGAGTTAGTCGATGCAATTGACTCTTGCCCTAGAGATCAGCTAATAGATAAAGCATTTGAGAAGTATAAAGAAGATTTAACGTTTTACGTAAGTCATGGAGGATGCCATGATGACATTGTAGAACGAATATATAGAGACTTCGATGAACCAATTAACAATTATGTTGGTGATCAATATACCTTTAATTATCATGGTATTGAATTAAAACAAGAAGAATTACTATCTCTTGATACCTTCGATATAGAAGATGAAATTCCTATAGAGTGTCTTACTTTCTAAACCAAATAAACAATAACATTTAAGATTTAAAATAATGACTAAAAGGACGAAGAATAAGAGATCAATAACTATCAATCAGAATGTAGCAAAAGCTGTTGAAGAAGTAATGATAAAAAGCAATAGAAACTTCTCAGAAACAGTGGAGTTATTGCTAGTAAGAGCATTAAATAGCCGAAAGCCAGAAGAAATACTATAAGAATCGTACTCTCTCTACATCCTAGGATTGCTTATTTCTTGGATTAGTCAAAGTCAAAAAGTGCGAAGTCAGTTATATATATTGCGTAAAAGAGTCCAGATAGCGAGAATAAAAGATTTGCTTTTGGGGGCTTTTCCAGCATAACCGCGTTCTCTTTTATTCCCATTAAATATCAATTCGGGATTATTGGTTGTAGTATAGACTGGGAGCTTTCTTATTGATATATGAGCATCAATGTATCTTATTGGTTCACTGTAGTATCCGTAACGTACTTTGCTACCATCTAACTCTGTGTATTGTACATCCGCTTCATAACCTGGGAAATCTTCTCTAACTGCTGCTAGAAATCTATTATGGTAATCTCTTCCTGCTTGTTTCACATATTCTGGATAATCGACACCATATTTTTTGGAAGGATGAACTGGATTTACCAAGTAATCTCCAATGTCATTCTCAGCTTGTATTTGTAATGTTTTGACGTGTTGGAATGTCATAATTTATATTTCATTTAACAAAAGGTATTTAATCTATTTTTCCCAAATTACAATCACAACATCATGGTGCTATCACTCAACTATTGAAATAGAGGAGTCTGCAACCCTTCTTTTGTGAACTAGAGAATCAATCAGTGATGTCAATAAGAAGTGATTATAGTATTGGAATTTTATGTAAAATTTGAGGATTTGTGTTCTTCTCCTTAATGCAATAGTTTAAGCAGAATTAAAGACGGTTTGAAGAATTAAATATTTAAGCCCTACCACAAGGCATAAAACTGGGTATCCGCCATTCAAATTAGTGAATGGCGCACCGCTTCTCCGAAACTGTGAGTAGCGGTTTTTTATTATCAATTTATCGCTACAAACATTATGACAACTTATCAACCAAAACCAAGACAAGGAAATTATGACCCTAACTATGATCCAAGACCCAAGACTGTTTGCATTGGAGTATCGCTAATCACACTAGAAACTGACTCTTTCATCCAAGATGACCGTCATGTAGAGATTCCTGTTGACGATGACATAGTTTATCTTACAGTCCCAAGAGAGATAGTCTATTTACCTTGTGGCGGTGCGTCTTATGACATCATTGCCGATCTATTGGAGCAAGAGGGGTACTTAAGAAAACACTGGCGGATTATATCTGTTTGGGAGTGTGTCCCAGAGCATATTGCTGATGAGATATTTTAACCCTCTTTTTATTTACCAAAACACTTGACTAAAACATCAAACCAACATCATGAAACTACTAATAGCAATTCCAACTCTTGCTGCTTTCTATAATTATCCCACTTACTGCTTGCTGGCAATTGTAGGGCTGCTATTTATTCTTCAAGTTATAAGTGAAGTAATCAAACCTGTCTCCACAAACCATTATCAACAGGTAAAAGAAGTATTTAATTCATTACCAGACAAGATTACTTGTATGCCTTTAGATTTCTCCGACTGGAATTATCGAGACATTCAGTTGTTTGCGATCGCTAATGGCATTCGTGGCAATCAAAAGAAAGTCAAACTAATTAAATTACTACAAGAGGTATAACACCATGAATAGCAAAGATTTATATTTCCAATGCCTACAGTTAGCATCAGGACATTATTTGTCTGCTAATTTACCTAACAATTGGTACGACTGGACTGAAGATCAACAGAATGAATTTCTTATTGAGAATAACTGGGAACCGTTTGAGAATTATGATCCTCAGTATGTATGGGGCTGTATTGAATCAGCAGCAAAAGTTACTCAAGAGTTTATTGAGGATTTAGATAAATGATTTATAGCGTAAAACTACAATTCGATCCTGACGATTTAATTCAAGCCTACTGTGATAGTCAGGGTATCCCACTTGAGCAATGTGATTTAGATATAGAGAGTATTCTAGAACAAGAATTAGGCTGGCTAGACAGTAGTGGAGTTTATGTAATTGGTAATCCTAAATTAATCAAGGAGGAACAGAAATGAAAATAGATTCAGTTTTTACTCTTCCCTGTGAATGCGATCGCTGCGAAGAAGAAGGTAATTATTTTAGTTGTAAGGGGTGTCTAGCTGATGCCCCTTATTGTTTAGGACAAGATGATGACTACTTTGATTACTGTACGCCCTGTTGGTATAAGTTAACTCACAATTTAATAACAGTCGTAGTGAGGTAAAACCATTGACATCACTAATTAACCTGTCTTTGACCCACAGACATTAAACAAGGGTCATTTTTATTGTTCAAATTCACTAAAAGGTAACACTAATGCTGCAAGCTAAGATTGTCAACGATCCAGAAGTCCGTGACGGTAAGTGGGGTAAATATATTCTTATCAAGACTAAGGTTCTCAAAACTGGGGAAGATATTGCTATCTTTGGCAAGCTCAATGACGAAGTAGCAAATTCCAAAACCAGAGGCGAAATTGTAACGATTGCTAAGAATGGGAATGGCAAGTACAAGATTGTTGCCCCTGTAGAGAATAAACGCTCTAATCAAGGCTTAACACCTGTAAAAGAAATCATTAAAGAATATATCAATGATGATTTAGGGCTACCAGAACTTCTTACTGACCAGCAAAAGAAAAACCTACATAATCTTTGTGTAGAACGCGCCCGTCTCTTAACCCACTGTATTGATGTCATGGCTAAAGAGATGGATAACAAAGGTATGGAAGTCTATGAGAGTTCTGCTAAAAGTCTTGGAGTAAGTTTATTCATTCATATTACAAAGTTTCTACCTTAGTATCACTTATTTGTTGTATAAACCTCTATCTCGCTTCAAACACTAAGAGGTAATACAAATGACTATTATCAGATGGGATCTAGCTGAAGCCGATATAAATGATACTGGAGCCACTTTAATTTATGAAGATGGCAAGTGGCACTTTACTAGAAACGGGGTCAAATATTACGATGCTCCCACCAAAGAAGCTCTCATAGAAGCTTACTGTAACAATGACATGCAGGACTACACCTACCCAGATAACATCAAATGTGAGTGTGGTAACTGCCATGAAGAGGCTTTATATTTTGAATGCCCAGGTTGCCTAAGCACTGTTGGGTATTGTATGGGACAGGACGATGATTACTATGAATACTGCACAGATTGCTGGTGGCAGTTGTCCCACGATCTAGTAACGGTAGTTATTCAAATTGAAAGACCAAATATTTATACAAACCAGTAATGATTAAATACAAACTAACTAAACTTGATACGCCGTCTAAATGTTGGTATGAAATTCCTATAGACCAAGTAAAACAGTTATTTGAAGATAAACGGTTTACTGGAGAGATAGTACATTTATACGATGATAGTGAAGACGGAGCAGAATCATTAATGGATCATCCTGAAAAACTTGGAGATGCTATCTTTGAGGCTCTAGAAGATAGGACCTCATTTGTAGTCCACTTAAATAATGTCTATGCTCAACAAGAATTATTTGAAATTAGTAATTAGGAATGTCAATTAGTCAATTAATTGATACTCAACGTAATTAAGATTATTAATTGTTGATTAAATTTCTCAATAATCAATTTATATTAAGCAATAATCCTACAAGGATTTAAACCAAACATAAGTCCTTCTGAAGACAACGTGCAGATTATGCACATTTCTGCACATTTAACTGCTCGAATTATCGATCGCCAACTCTCAATCATTCTTTAACATTATTTAAAAACGATCGCCAGCTTAGAATACCCACTAGCATCATTGCCACCGCACTGAATACATACAGTAGTGCTATCCCCGCTCCTGGAGCCGTACCGAAAATAGGGGCAAATAAAGACTGTAATAGACTAGGTGAAGTCATGGCTGGCTCAAACAGACGCTCTGCCATTACTCCAGCTACTAATGTAATCAGTACACTCATCAACTCGAAGATTAGCGAACGGGCAGCAAATACTCGCCCTTGCACTTGAGTTGGCGTTGCAGCCATCCATAATGCCGTTTCTGAACTCTCAATTAGTGGGAAGTTTAAAGATGAGCAAAACTGAGCGGGCAGCCATACCGATAGCCCCCGACCTATTCCAAATACTGTTTTGGCTAAACCAGCCCCGATAAAACCCATCAGCATCCCCCGTTCATTTCGCTGAAGTCCTCCCCAAAAGCTCAGGGCGATCGCTCCAGTCAAGCCACCAAACCCTGCTAAGGTTGATGTCGCTGCTAAAGCTTGAGAGTTGCCATCGGTACGTGCCAGAACCAGTGGATTATATACGGTGCTGCCAATATTTTTCGCAATCTCGAACATTAAAGTAATGCCCAGGAGGGTACGCAGCCTAGAAGAACTCCACAGGTAGCGCAGACCAAAGGTGACTTCTTGCCATGCTGCTGCAAGCTGGCTGGATGCCTTTTGGAGTTTGCTTTTATCGGTTTGTGGTTGAGGAATCTGGAGCAGAGCGATAATGATAATGGCAATCCCATAGGTTACTAAGTTAAGCGACCAAACTCCCCCTAACCCAATCGCTGGATAAAGGATACCTGCGATCGCTGGAGCGACAATATTTGACCCATAGTAAATGATAGAAGTCATGCTATTGGCACGGGTGTAGTTTTGCGGTCTTACTAGCAGGGAGAGGGATGCTTGGTAAGCCAGTTGCCCAAACTTTTCCAACCCACCATTGATAGATGCTGCTACATACAAATGCCAGATTGCCAGGTTTCCAGTCAGATACAGCCCTAACAGCACCAGCGTCGAGATGACCTCTGCGACTTCACTAAAGATCATCAAATATTTACGACTAAAGCGATCGACGACAATGCCAGCCAACACAGAGGTAACGATGCGCGGTAGCTGATAAAAGAAGCCCGTTAAAGCCAGTGCTGTCGCTGAGTCTGTCTGCTCCCAAATCCAGAAAGTGAAGGCAAAGTAAGCTGTGTAGTTACCGATTTCGGAGATGAGGTAGCCGAACCAGAGAATCGTAAATTTCCGCAAGCTTGTGAGTGTAATAATAAGATTTTGACGTTATTTTACCAGGCTGTTGAGTTGTAGTCCGAGCAGATGTCTTGAGAGAGCGATCGCTTTTGTACCTGCCAGTCTTCTTACTAGAGCCTAGAGCCTATGAATACTTATCACTTATTACTTAATAATAATGACCATTAAACTGACAGGAGATGAATTTTATGAGCAATTTCAAGAAGCCCAGGTAGAACAGCTAGGATGGGACTCCTCAGATAAGTTAGATTTCATCTATCAGTATGATGCTCGCATTATTCAGGGATGTCGGCGAATAGTTCAGTTAAGAGACGGCATTGAGATACAGATTTGGAAATCTCGACCGCGCGATCGCCTGCTTATTAACTATTCTGAGTTAAAAAATCATATTAATGTCTGGTTTTCGCTGGCTGGAAACGTGCAAGAAATCTATTCATCAACTGCTGAGGAAATTATTCTCCCTTATCGTTCGGGGAAATACTTGTTGTATGGTAGTGGTCTTAAAAGACCGAACATTTGCAATTGTTCGGACGCTGGAACTAATTTTGAACTTGGCATTTTAATCCGACCAGATATACTCCGTTCTTTTACCGCGTCTTCCGATGGAGAGCTGCCTAAAAATCTCCAGCATTTAGTTCTCCCCTCTAGTCAAGCCCAGTATATGCGTTCTGGAAACACAACGCCGATGATGTCTGCGGTGGTGCAAGAGATTTTGCACTGTTCCCACCAAGGTCTGATTAAACGAGCCTTTTTAGAAAGCAAGGCGATCGAGCTAATGGCACTGGTATTAGACCAAGAGGTCGCTATTCAACAGGGAGAGGTAAAAAAAGTTTCTCTTAAGCCCGAACAGATAGAACGCATTCATTATGCTAAAGAGATTTTATTGCGAGATTTGAGTAATCCACCCTCCTTATCAGAACTGGCTCATCAGGTAGGGTTAAACGATTATTTGCTCAGAAAAGGCTTCCATCAGGTTTTTGGGACTACCGTATTTGGAGAACTGCAAGCATATCGTTTAGACTTTGCTAAACAATTATTGGCAGAGCAAAAAATAAGTATGAGTGAGATAAGTCGTCTGCTAGGTTACGCAAACCGTAATTCTTTTTCCAGAGCTTTTAAGCACAAGTTTGGCTTCAGCCCAATAGATTACAGAAAATCTTGTAGATAAGTATTTGGGCACAATAATACACAAATAATCTTGCCTGCCTACATACTTAAGAAAAGTTAAATGAAGCTTTTTTTATGATATCTAAAACTCCATTTATGATCCCTAAAGCTTCATTTATGATCCCAAAAAAGAAAAAAGTCTTTTGAAATCAGAATTCAACTCCAAAACCCGTAAGATTATTGAGAACAGATTTCATTTACAGGACAAAACACTCAATTTTATACTTGAATAGCTTTCCAAGCAGAGAAGTAGTCTCAAACAAAGTACCTCCGAATAACGGCAATACCCTTGATTTCATTTACATCGAACAGTTTTTCAATTATCTGAGGACTTTACAAGGAATCGAACTCGTGTTTTGGCAGAAATGTTTTTATACCAGGAGCAAATATATTTTTACCGAGTTAATATTTTAACTGTTATGACATTTCCTAGCTAAACACGAAGCACAATCCTCTTTTACTGACTTCTGCACTCCACGAAAGTAAATAAGTAATGCACGGCAACTATCTCTCTCAAGAGGCATAACCTCAAATGGGTTAGGGCTGGCACTGTTTGTCCTGTCTTGAAATCAATCACATTGAGGAATTATTATTCATGACGCAAGTTAGTCTTTCCACTTCTACTAATTATTCAGGGGATTTAAACGCCCTGATAGAAGATCAAGGAACAGCATTGACCGTTCGCTTTGACTTGGATGAACCAGCCCCAGAAGGAGGGCTAAAGGTATACATAGACAGTGATATCGAACAAATACTAAACCGTCTCGATTTACCCAGTGCGATAGCCAATCCCCAGGTAGAAAACCTCAATCTTTTGGCTACTCAAACCAACTTTGATAACTCTGGACTGGCCGTTGAGATAACTGAAGGCTCTACTTTTGCTACAGTGACGCTGAATATCTTTGATAATGATGAACCTGATACCTTTTTACCCGAGACTTTTGATGGTTTAGTAGAAGCAAGCTTTTCTCTAGTTACGGCTGAAGATATTGCCGAATCAGACCAAAGCAATATTACTGGGGTGGGTGACTATACCATCGACCCAAATGCAGGCAGCAGTACGGTAATCTTTGCTGATGAAGAATCACAGCTTACAGATACAGTGGAAACTCCAGATGAATCAGAAGAACCAACCGTACCCACAGTTCCCGATCCTAATAGCGGTACTGATGCTTTACAGGTAAGTTTGTTTACGGGACCCGATTATCTAATTGAAGATGAGGGAACTGTATCCGCCCATGCGTTCCTGGCTACTAATGGGGTAATACCTGAAGGTGGTTTAGTCGTTTCGGTAGATGCGCCCAACCTGAGCGAGTTTGACTTGGCAGGTATCTCTGTTGAAGGTGGCGAGATTGAAGCGGTGCGCGACGGCGGGTTTGACCTGCGGATGACGGATTACACGACGCTGGTAAACTTGCCGATTGCCGATGATGGTGAAACGGAAGTAGAAGAAACGGCGACCTTTAGCTTAGCTGCGGGAGAAGGGTACGAAATTATCGCCGACTACAGCAGCAGTACGTTTAATCTTGTAGATACTGTCTCGGATATTCCCCAAGGAGTAATCAGCGAGCCAAACCAAACTATTCCAACGGCAGTAGATACTCAAATCAGTCCTGAAAACCCGACATTTTCTGGCACTGCGGATATCTACTTTGATATTGGGGACAGGTACCTCAAAGAAGACGGCACCTACCAATACATTGATTACAGCGAAGATGTTGATGTTTACAAGGTAGATCTGAGTGCAGGAGACACCATTGCTATCGAAACCTTTGACGATGAGAGAAATTCCAGTTCTTTCGGTCAAGGCATTGGTCTTTGGTCGCAAATATATGATGCCGAAGGAACTGCCGTACGAGACTACGGTATTGCTGGGGCTAGCCAAAATGCTGCACCAGACAAGCTGTTTGGCGGTATTAGTCCATTCGATGAAAATGAAACGGATAGCTACCAAGAATTTACCGCTCCCGAAGACGGTAGCTACTACATAGCTTTCGGTAACGGCGATCAAGTCCTTAATTTTGTGGACTATGCTGCTCCATTTTACGATCCGTTCACACCTGGTTCGGGGCAGGGCAATCGAACAGATTTTGGTTTTTATGGCATTGAGATAAATCTGCTGACAGAAGATAATCCCCGCGCAGTTGGTACGCCTACCCCACCTGTCAGTAATCCTGATGTCGCCAATCCGCCAACCTTCTCACTAAGTGCTACTCCAACAACTATAGATGCTGAGGGTAACTTAACTAACGCTGTAGTGGAACGTGCTCCAGAAAACGGGGTTTCCAGCGTAAACTTTACAATTGAAGCTGAGGGCGACATTCCTGAAGGAGGCATTGAATTTGTCCTTAACAGCGACGCGAACTTGTTTGACTACGTTTCATTTAATACTCAAAGCGATCTTCCTAGCACCATTGGCGGACAATCATTAGGGGCATTCTACGATGAAGACGGTATCCCCACAGGAATTCGACTTCTGATTGAAGAACCGATAATGACTGTCACCTACGAATCTTCTAATCCTTTGTCTGGGGTGGTAGCACAACAAGGAAATATATTCGACGCCTTTGAGCCTTTAGAAACGGATGGAGCAGAAAATGTAACCTTCTTCCTACAGCCAGGGGAAGGCTATGAGATTGCTCCCGATGCTGGGGAGACAGAAGTTACTTACTACGATTCTCTTGCTGACGTACCTCCACCTACTGGTGGTAGCGATACCGTTCCCGAAGTGGGCGTAACCGTCAGCGAATCAACACTGATTGAGTCGGAAGGAACGGAAACTACCATAACCTTCTCCCTATCCGAACCACCACCCGCAGAAGGCGTAACCGTTTTTGTTGATAGTGAAGATAATACTGTCGTCGGTAGCCCTCTAGGCCAGTTTGATGTTTTGGAAGCAGAGATTGAAGGAGGTAATTTCCCAATTCCTAACAGCGATTCCTCTGGCTTCTTCTTCACTATCACAGAGCAGACTGCCACCATTACGCTTGATGTTTTTGACGAGCTAACGGTTGATACGGGTTTGCCTCCAGTCACGTTTCAAGAAGGCATTCTCGACCTTACCTTTGCCCTTCAGCCCCAAGCAGGCTACACCATCGACCCCAACGCGAGCGAAGTCAATTTTTCGATTCTAGATAATCTTGATTCTCAGATCCAAGTCAGTCTGACGGCTGAACCTGAAAGCTTAATCGAGTCGGAAGGTACAATCGGCGTTCATACCTTTAGCCTTAGTGCGCCCCCGCCATCAGAGGGTTTAACCGTTAGTGTCAGTGCAGACTCCCTCGATGATTTCGATCTAGATGCTGTTGAAGTAACGGGCGGCACCATTGCCGAAGTACGCTCCGATGGCTTTGACTTGACCATCACCGAGCGGGAAGCAACCATCAGCTTACCCATTCTTGAAGATGGCACGAACGAAGGCAGCGAAACCGCCACCTTTACCCTGGAGCCGGGCGATACCTACGAAATCAACGCAGCAGCAACTGAGGCGACCTTCACCCTAGCCGATACCGTCGATCAAATTTCTACTGCTTCTGGAGATATCGAGTTCAACAACACCATACCCGAAGCCAATGCTCTAAGTTTGAGTTCCGATACTCCTTCTGTCTCCATTAGTGGGGGGATTGGACCCGGCGACTTCCTCGATCTACCTGAAGATGTTGATATATACGCCTTCAATCTGGAGGCAGGACAAACTGTCAGCCTGGACATTGATACCGAGGAGTCACTGGTCAACGGCATCATCAGTTTCAGACCAGTCGTGTTTCCAGCTTTGGCAGACATTGTGCAAACTTTCGACACCGAACTGCGCTTATTTGACGCAGACGGCAACGAGCTTGCTGCCAATAATGATGGTGCTGCCCCCGATGAAGACTTCTCCCGCGATCCATTCATCGAGTACACCGCCGACTCAGCAGGCACTTACTACGTCGGCGTGAGTCAACTGGGTAATCGCAATTACGACCCCTTCGTCTTCAGAGACGGTAGTGGCTGGACTTTCCCAGAGGTGGGCGTATTCAACGGTTTCTATGAACTAACTGCTTCTTTAGGAGATGGCACTGTTGACCCAGGCGATCCTACAGACCCCGTAGACCCCACAGATCCAGCTACTCCTGAATTTGAACCCATCTTCGGTTCGATTGATGGTGACACCATTGAAGTTGAAGGTAGCGGTCAATTAATCTTTGCTGGTGACTTAAATGATTTAGTAGATGCTACTACAGGAGAAGGTAACAATCGCATCTACGCAGGAAATGGTGATGACACTATTGTTTTAGGTTCATCCGACAGAATATTAGCAGGAGCAGGAGATGACGCGATGTTTGTGACTTCAGGCGGAGATAACACCCTTACTGGTGGAGATGGTGCTGACCAATTCTGGATTGCTACAGCAGAACTCCCCGAATCAGCAAATATTATCACTGACTTTATGAGTGGTGAAGATGTAATCGGTCTAGCTGGCTTGGGTATTGGCTTTACCGATATCACCCTTACTACAGTCGAAGGTGATGCTTTAATCTCTGCTAATGATTCTGAACTAGCAATCTTACAAGGTGTAGATGCCTCTGTATTGAGTGAAAGCGACTTTGCTTTTGCTTAGACGAGGCTCTAGGCTCTAGGCTCTAAAAATCAACTAGCGATTAATTTTTTACTCTCTAGCTTAAAAACGGTATTTCTCCTAAAGCCTAAAGCCTATTTAACAGTCTTACTTTGTGTCATTTGAGTTCTTTCTTTAACAGAAAGGACTCATTTTTGGCTCGGTTGGCAGAAAAGCGAAATCCAGTTTTCCTCTAATCCTAGTTTATAGTTCCTTCGGAACAAGGAGTCACAAAGGCGCTTAGTTCGTCGCATCTAGCCAGTGGTCACTGGGCACTGAGAAAGGTGAACCGAATCGCCTTTCTGTATTCTGACTCCTTCTTTAATGTTGTTTCCCTTGGTACGCAAATCCCTACATGAACTATTATTGAGCCAATTTCTCAGGAAAAACTCAGTAAAAAAGGTTTTAATAATAGCTCAAAATAATAGCTTAAGAGACAATTCAATTCTTTTGTCTAGACACACGTTTCTTCCATCGTTGGTCAAAAATCGCACTTACACCAAAGTATGAAAAACGAGCAGCAACAGCCTACCCCCAGACCTCTCCCCTCTCCGCCCAAAATATGGCAGGGATTTCACTGGTCTTTTTTTATCAATATTCAGGGCTTAATTATCTGCCTGCAACGCTTTGAAAAGGCAGTTGTGAAACATGATTATCTACAGGCGGAAATCGAGCTAAAAACAGCTACTGAATTAATGTTGGCATCCAGTGCTTCGATGATTTTGGCAGGCAGCTTTAGCCAACAGGAATATAATACTCAGGTGCGTCCAACCATGATGTCACCCTCTGTTAAGTCCGATAATTTTAGTGGCTTGATGTCCTGGGAACACTCAACCTTGATTCAAGTCTGGAAAAGGCTCAGTCCCATCTTGGCTGACTTACCCGATGTTCTCCATCCCGAACATCAGAATTTCATTAGTGCCTATAAACAACTAGCTAGTGCACATCGAGAAGTCTGTGCTAAATTTGTCGATGCTGATAGCAGTAGCTTGAGATGCAAAGAGCATAATGCTTTGAATACCTTAGACAGATTTATCTCCCATCGAAAATCTCTAATTGC
>JBCDCO010000129.1:0-15761 GCA_039181635.1 Cyanobacteria bacterium P01_G01_bin.19
AAGGTCGAGGAAACATCGAGCTAATATTTGGTTTGAGAGGTTTATGGCTCTTGTAGCGGTAATAAATCTAGTTATTGTTGGTTTCGACCTCAGCTATGTTCCTTTACGAGATTTTTGGCTGTCTGGTCGAGTTACTGTGGGAAGGATTAATACAGCTTATATCAAACTAGACGGCATAGAGTTAGATTTGCTTTCGGAAACTGCTTCTCAACTGGCTACCCGATACGATGCGATCAAAGGAATTGTTCCCAACCGCGATACAGAAGAATATTTAGCTAAAATAGCAGAGCTAAAAGCCGAGTTGCCGATCAGTGGAGTCAACTCGCCTAAAGCCAAAAATCTTTTTGGCGATATCCGCCGTCGCAGTATTGAAATCGTCCAAACCGATCCCTTTGCTGAAGCTAATAAAACGGGAAATTTGGAAAGAATCAAAAATAAAATGCGATCGCATCTTCCCAATAAGGATAATTCAGCTAAAACTTCGTTTTGGAAATATTGGACGCCAGAGAACTTTGATGGCAAGGTAGCAGCAGAATTAGAGTTTTTCGAGCGAGAAATCGAACCGCTGTTTCAGACTAATTATTACCGCATCATTGGTGAGAACGGCGGCTACGTAGATTATTTTGGCTTGATTGACTTTCCGTTTGGTGTCTTTTTTGGATTAGAATTTTTGGCGCGAACTTGGATCATCAGTCGTCGTTTTACGGCAATTAGTTGGCTCGATGCCATGTTGTGGCGTTGGTACGATCTCTTTTTCTTTATTCCTTTTTGGCGATGGTTGAGAGTAATTCCCGTGACAGCGCGCTTGAGTCAGGCGCGACTCATCAATCTATACGCAATTCAAAGACAATTGAGTCAAGGGTTGGTTGCAGGAATTGCCGAAGATATGACGGAAGTAGTAATTGTTAGGTCGATCGACCAGGTTCAAACTTCGATTAGAAACGGAGATATCAGTCGCATATTATCGCAACAGGCGGCAAATCCCTATATAGACATCAATAATACTAATGAAACTGTAGAAATTGTCAGAATTTTAGCTCAAGTTATTGCCAATCGCGTTTTACCTGCAATTCAGCCAGAAGCCGAAAGTCTACTGCAGTATAGTGTAGACAAGGCAATTCGAGAAAGTCCTGCCTATCAAGGCATTAAACTATTGCCAGGGGGCGATCGCACTATCATCAATCTAACCAATCAACTGGTGTCCCAAACCTACAGTGCCTTTAGCAGCACTCTCCAGGTAATCTTAACCGAAGACGAACAGTTCAATCGCCTGCTGGAAAGTTTGGCTAGCAACGTAGGGAAAAGTCTTTCTAGCGAGCTTCAGGCACAACAGAGTATAAATAAGATCGAACTACTACTAATCGATTTGCTAGAGGAAATCAAAATAAACTACGTAGAGCGTCTTTCTCAGGAAGATATTGAAGATATCCTAGACCAAACTCGCAGTATTCGTAAAATAGCCCATAAATAGCCCAAAATTAACTATTAATTCTTGATTTTTCCCCACGGATGTATATCTGGCAGTGGCAACATACATTTATCAATGCAGTTAAGGACTTGCTAGAAAGCATCTTCAAAACCTTAGAATTGCCCATAGCATCAAACATTTTTGCGATCGCCATTCCTCTTGACAGTAAAGACGGGGGAAAGGTAATTTTTTATCCCGAAAATTGTCCGTTTACAGCAGACGACTTCGAGCAAGTTGGAGCGATCGCCCAAGATAAGTTTGACAACGATCCAGAACAGCTATTTTTTATGGGTGCTGCTTATCAAAATAAAATGCACAAAGAATCGCTCTATCCCAAAGCTCTAAAACAGGCAGTAGGGTCGATTCTCAGTAGTTATGACGAGCAAAACAGAAAAACCTCCTTTCATAGCTTTCCCATTCAAAAAAATCAATATTGGGTAGTTACCGTAATTCAGTTAAATCGTTCGGACTTCGACCGACAATATCGTTTAAATAAAGCAGAGCATGAAATTTATGCAATGCGCAAACGTCGAATCGAACGCTGCTTTCTCGAAGCAATTATCTATCGGGTATTGAAAGAAAGCGAAATCGAACTGCAAAAGCCCTCAGAAGGAAACGTAAAATCTTTAGCCAATAGCGAACGAGTAATTGAAGATGCAGCCTCAAGCTTGCTAAACTCGGTCGAAGTTCACATCAATCAGTTAAACAGAATCGACCTGCTATCCTTTGCTAATGCGATCGCCGCACAACGTTATGAAGGTGCGGCTAGTGAAGGCAGATTGATTATTTGTCGCTCCGATCATCCTGATATTTTTGCCAAAATTAGGCTCAAGCAAGCAATTGATATCTACAACTATCGAGGGATCAGAAAGCTGCTAGAAGTTTCTGGCAATCAAATGGCTTTACTCTGCGATATTGAAAGCGTGTGGGGTCTGGGCATTCCTTTAGATACCTATGACTCCAATTTAGAAGATTTATTTGAAATTCGCTTCTCCGAACACTATACCTGGGAGCTGGTTCATGCAGAGAATATTATGCTGCGAGTCAAATACCGACAGCCGCGACTTCCTCGACCCCGTTTTGATCGCCGTTTATTTCGCGATCGCGTTGCTCGGCTCTTTGGAGCAGATCGAATCACAGCCAACAAGTTGATCGTAGCAGTGGAAGCAGCCATCAAACAACGTCACGGCACGATGCTAGTAATAACAGAGGAAGCCGCTAGAGAAACCATCAGACTTGCGGCTCAAAGTACGGTTATCGAACCTGTAGCTATTACCAAGGAAATTATCTCCCACATTTCTAGTGTAGATGGTGCAATTTTGATTTCGCCCGATGCTCTAATACATTCGTTTGGCGTAATTCTTGACGGTAAAAGTACCATCAATGGCAATTCTACTAGAGGAGCGAGGTACAATTCGGCTATCCGCTACGTTGATGGAGAAAAAAGCCGCGATGTTAGCTGTTTGGCTTTAATTGTTTCTGAAGATGGCTATGTCGATCTTTATTAAAAAGCTTTTAGTCTTTAGCTTTTAGCTTTTAGCTACGGACGCAAAGCCTCCAAGCACCCCTGCGGTGCGCTTCGGCAAAGCCGTGTGCTTTTAGTCTTGATTCTAGGCTGACAAACGTGAATTAGGAGTTTGGAGTTCGGAGTTCGGAGTTCGGAGTTAATAAGGAAAGAATAAAAAATTTAGACCTTTAAAATTAGAGAGTTACGCAATTTTTAAGTTTTTATCACTTCGTCGAACTCATGTTGACAAATACTTAAACTTGATCGCGCAAATACAATAAGTCAACAAAAGATTGTCAACTATAGCGATTCTCAAAGTCATGAGGTACATCCAATCAACAATCAACTATCAACTATCAACTATCAACTATCAATAATGAACCGAGATTTATCCCTACCTCACCAGAATGAGAAACGCTATAAACAGCAGATCTAAGATACTTTTTTTTCTGCAGTGGTTTTAGTTTTTTTGGCGGTAGTCTTTTTCTTAGCAGTAGTAGATTTTTTAGCGGTAGTCTTTTTCTTGGCGGCAGTAGATTTTTTAGCGGTGGTCTTTTTCTTAGCGGTAGTAGACTTTTTAGCGGTGGTCTTTCTTTTAGTAGTTTTCTTTGTTGCGGCTTTTTCGGCTAACAACTCCAAAGCTTTTTCCAAGGTAATTTCTTCTACGGTTTCATCTTCTGGAAGACCGACATTAATCTTGCCGTGTTTGATGTAGTTGCCATAAGGACCTTTGTAAATATTGACTGGTTCTTTGTCTTCAGGATGCGCCCCTAACTCCCTCAGGGGGGTTTTCTTACTGCCGCCTCGTCCCCGCTTGGGTTGGGCTAACAATTCCAAAGCTCGCTCTAAAGTGACGGTCAAAACATCATCTTCTTTTTTAAGCGATCGATAATCCCTCTGTATTTTGGTGTCCTCAGGACCTTTAAACTCATGAACTACATAGGGACCAAAACGCCCCAAAGCAGCTTTGATTTTGCCTCCTGTGGCTTCATGATGACCCAAAAGACGGGGTAGAGACAGCAAGCCTACCGCCATTTCCAGAGTGACATCATCTTTAGTGGCGTTGGTTTTACTATCCTTTTTGGGGATAGAACTCATTTTAGGCTTGGGATTATCCTCAGTTTTGTCTCCTAACTGAACGTAGGGACCGTATTTACCAACTTTGAAATAGATTGGTTCGCCAGTTTCGGGATGAATACCGACTTTTTCTGGTCCTTCTTTTTTCTGGCGGATCAGGGCTTCAATTTGCTCTGGATTGAGGTCGGCTGGAGTTAAGTCATCGGGAATAGAAACTTTTAAAGCTTCGGTTTCTCCCTCGGCGTTTTCGATTTCAATATAAGGACCGTATTTGCCAATACGCACCGTGGCATCTAGATTTTCTAGACTGATAGTTTTGGCGATCGCAGGTTCGATCTCGTCGCTTTTAATGTCGATCTGGGTTTTTAAACCCGTTTCCCCTTGATAAAACTTTTTCAAATAGGGTATCCATTCCGCACCACCGCGAGCAATCTCATCGAGAGTCTCTTCCATTTTGGAGGTAAATTCCGTATCCACCAAGTCAGGGAAGTGTTCTTCCAGCAAGGCGGTGACTGCAAATGCCGTAAAAGTAGGAATCAAAGCCTTGCCGCGCATCTGTACGTAACCGCGATCAACAATTGTTCCCATCACCGTAGCGTAGGTACTGGGGCGACCAATACCTTCTTTTTCTAGAGTTTTCACCAAAGATGCTTCGGTATATCTAGCGGGAGGCTGAGTTTCGTGTCCGATCGCCTCGACTTCTTTACAGTCGGGTTTATCCCCCTCTTTTAAAGGAGGTAGGGGAATGGCTTGGTTTTCTAATGCTGCATCGGGGTTATCTGAGCCTTCTACATAAGCACGGAAGAAGCCAGGAAAATCAATACGCTTACCGTTTGCCCGAAAAATAGCATTTTCAACGCTTACATCTACGGCGATCTGAGTTAATTTAGCATCTGCCATTTGACAAGCCACAGTACGCTTCCAAATCAGATCGTATAGCTTTAACTCGCGATCTTTGAGCTTGGTTTCTTTGGGAACGCGAAAAGTTTCTCCCGCAGGGCGAATTGCTTCGTGTGCCTCTTGCGCGCCCTTGCTTTTGGTACTGTACTGACGGGGTTTGGGGCTTAAATATTCCTTGCCATATTTTCGTTCGATGCAGCTACGGGCAGCAGCGATCGCTTGACTCGACAAATGGGTCGAATCCGTCCGCATGTAGGTGATAAAACCTTTTTCGTAGAGCTTTTGCGCTATTCCCATAGTCTCTCTGGCAGAAAGACCTAATTTGCGGTTGGAATCTATCTGAAGAGTAGAAGTAGTAAAGGGCGCGTAAGGCTTGCGAGTCGAACCTTTTTCCGTACGACTAGTTACCGTCCAAGTCTTATCAAAAATATCTTCTTTAAGCTTATTTGCCTCGGTTTCATTAAGCAAGACAACATCTCTGCCTTCTGCGATTTTACCTGTATCGGGGTCAAAGTCGCTGCCCGTTGCTAGTCTCTTACCATCAAGACTAATTAGCTTGGCTTCAAAGGGCTTTTTGTTTTGTTCTAGATCGGCTCTTAGATCCCAATATCCCCCAGATTGGAAAGCTCTGCGCTCTCTTTCCCTAGCCACAGTCAAACGTACTGCCACAGACTGAACCCTTCCTGCCGACAAGCCCCAGGATATTTTCTTCCATAGCAGTGGCGAAACAGTATAGCCCACCAAACGATCTAAAATGCGTCGAGTTTCTTGAGCGTGAACTAGATCTTTATCTACCTCACGACAGTCTTCTAAAGCTTTTTGGATTGCCTCTTTAGTAATCTCGTGAAACACCATGCGTTTTACAGGCACTTTTGGTTTCAAAATCTCTAGTAAGTGCCAGCTAATACTTTCGCCCTCGCGATCTTCATCTGTTGCCAGAATCAACTCGTCTGCAGTCTTAAGGGCTGTTTTCAGTTCTTTAACTACTTTTTTCTTTTTCTCTGGAACAACATAAATTGGCTGGAACTTATCTTCTACATTGATGCCTAAAGTAGCCCACTTCTTATCTTTGTAAGCAGGAGGAATCTCTTTGGCGGAGGGAGGTAAATCTCGGACATGACCCATAGAAGCCTCTACCTGATAGCCAGAAGGCAAATAATTACGTATAGTACGAGCTTTTGTAGGAGATTCGACAATAACTAATGTTGACATAGAGATGGAATTATCGCAGTAAAATAGCAGGTGTTGATTTTTTATCGAGATTTATTGACTAATCTATAGTTAAAGTTCTTTAATCGGCAAACATCTTGTTCTAATCTAGTCTAATGTGTCTCTTCTTAATTTCACCATAACCAAGATTGGCTAAGAGTTCATCCCTTAGTTGTTAAGAAGTAAAAACATAATAAGCTTATATAAGAAGAAGAATAGAGGAGTACAATCCTTTGTAAAGCTTTTTTAGCAATTTTTCAATTGTATCTATATCCGAACAATACCCAAAAACTCTATGGATTTTTCTAGCAGCGTAGCTTCTCAGCTTCATGCAGGGACGATTTTGCCCGAAGGCATTGTCATAATTACCCTGATGACCATTTTAGTTGGCGATTTAATTTTTGGTCGCAGTTCTTCTAGTTGGTTACCCTATGTAACAATATTTGGCTTATTCAATGCTGTTGTTGCTTTATTCTTTCAGTGGGATAACCCTGACGCGATCGCTTTTCTCGGTTCATTTAGCGGCGACAACCTCAGCATTGTTTTCCGAGGCATTGTTGTTCTCTCAGCAATAGTCACCATACCGATGTCGATTCGCTATATTCAGCAGTCGGGAACATCTTTGGCAGAATTTATTGCCATCATGCTTACTGCCACTCTAGGGGGAATGTTCCTTTGTGGGGCAAACGAACTGACTATGGTCTTTATTTCATTAGAAATGTTGAGTATTTCTTCATATCTAATGACAGGATATATGAAGCGCGATCCTCGTTCCAATGAAGCTGCATTAAAATACTTACTGATTGGGGCTGCTAGTTCCGCAATTTTTCTTTATGGCATGTCTCTTCTTTACGGACTGTCTGGAGGAGAAACCAATCTCGATACAATTGCCACTAACGTTACCGCTATCAATGGCACTCAATCGTTAGGTCTAGCAATCTCTCTAGTGTTTATCATTGCTGGTATTGCATTCAAAATCTCTGCTGTACCTTTTCACCAATGGACGCCAGACGTATACGAAGGTTCACCTACCCCTGTAGTAGCTTTTTTATCGGTTGGTTCAAAAGCGGCAGGTTTTGCTCTAGCAATTCGTCTGTTGGTAACTGCTTACGGATCGATGACCGAACAGTGGCACTTCATTTTTACCGCCCTAGCTATTCTCAGTATGGTGTTGGGTAACGTAGTAGCCCTAGCTCAAACAAGCATCAAGCGGATGTTGGCTTACTCATCCATCGCCCAGGCTGGCTTTGTCATGATCGGTTTGATTGCAGGTACAGATAATGGCTATTCCAGCATGATTTTCTATCTGTTCGTTTACCTATTCATGAACTTGGGTGCGTTCACCTGTATCATCCTCTTCTCTCTCCGTACTGGTACAGATCAAATCAGCGAGTACGCGGGACTATATCAAAAAGATCCTCTATTAACTCTATGTTTAAGTATTTGCTTGCTATCTTTGGGCGGAATCCCACCAATGGCAGGTTTCTTTGGCAAAATTTACCTCTTCTGGGCAGGCTGGCAAGCTGGGTTATATGGTTTAGTTTTACTGGGCTTAATCACTAGCGTTATCTCAATTTACTACTACATTCGCGTAGTCAAAATGATGGTAGTAAAAGAACCTCAAGAGATGTCAGAATCGGTCAAAAACTACCCTCAGGTAAACTGGAAACTACCAGGAATGCGACCATTACAAGTAAGCTTGGTTTTTGCTACTGTCGTTACTTCTCTGGCAGGAATTTTATCCAATCCTTTGTTTACTTTAAGCTCTAATTCTGTTAACAGCACTCCTATCCTCCGTTCGGCTATCATTACGCAAGAAATTCCTCAAAGCACGGTTCAAGTTTCCTCTGCCGAAGATTTGATTAATAAATAAGTTTTGAGCTATTAGCTTTTTCCCAAAGATATTACTCTTTGAGGAGGTAGCTGCTAGGTATATAGCTTGCGATCGCCAACTAACTAATAAATAACTACAGAGCTTGCGATCGCAAGCTTTTTTTGCAAGCGTTCTAAAACTAATTAACATAAATTTTCTTACTATTTTCAAACTTAAAACTTCGATAAAATACAGCTACAGACATAAAAAAATTAGACAAATTTATGGTCAACCTCAGCTCATCGCCTGCATTTCCATCTCAGGATGCTCATCCTAATGACGATTTTGCTATTAAAATTGCGCCTTTATCAATAGAGGAGGCATATAACTTAGCAGATGATGCAGCCAACGGCGCAGTAGTTGTGATGAGTGGTACGGTAAGGAATCAAACCGAGGGTAAACCCGTTGAGTATCTCGAATATCAGGCTTACCAACCGATGGCGATCGCAGTTTTTCAATCGATCGCAGCCGAAATCCGCAAGCAGTGGCAAGATGTAAATCGAATTGTGATTCACCATCGCATAGGAAAGCTAGTGATAGGAGAAATTAGCGTAGTTGTCGCCATAGGTTGTCCCCATCGTGGTGCAGCGTTTGAAGCCTGTCGTTATGCGATCGATACTCTCAAACATAATGCCCCAATATGGAAGAAAGAACATTTTAGTGATGGTGCGAGTACTTGGGTTTCTATTGGTGCTTGCGAGCAATAAAGCAGTTAGAGCAGTTAGGACAGTTTTGAGTGGTCAATACCTAATTTTTTTGAGCTGAAACCAGCACTATTTCGTTCGAGGTTAAATTCTGTCCGAACTATTGCCAAGTTCATACCATTGGTAAAAAATTAGGTATTAAATTCTGATAATTTATTGTCAATTTCAGTAACTAATTCGTCCTGACTGTGAGAGTAAGTTAACTGTAATAGACTATTAGCAAAATCTAATAAAGCAGCGCGATCGCATTTATCTCTTAATTCCGCATAATCAATACCACTCCAGTTCGTTGCTTTCAACAAACTGAAAAAACACGAAATCGTAACATAAGTCGAGTTGTAGAAGTTTTTACTCCTCCATTAGACCTCGCTTCTCTTTGGATTGGAGTCAAGAGCGTGATACTAAATCCTAAAATGGCTGTCGCTAGGATCGTCAAACTGCAAACGACCTGGTCCTAAATATATTCCCTGAGTCTTTTCCCCCGCAGGAAAAGCGGTAACGCCGAATAAATAAGTTCCGCCTACATCGGGGTTGCGTTTGGGTCTCAATCCCACTGTAAAAGTAGTTCCAGCCTCTATTGGCTCAGCAAAAATCACGGTTACTGTTTCAGTTTGTTCGTCAAAGGTGGTGCTAGCGATCGCAATTTCTTCTGTTCGGTTTCTAGCCGTTCCTACTGCAGCAATAGTTTTGTCTAGGCGATATTTAATATCGTCTGCACCCACACGTAAATTGATGGTAACTTTTTGTAAGGGTTCGTCTGAGGTTGAGGGTAAGGAAATGGTGAAGTAGTACTTTGCTCCCCAAGCTCTGACAGATCTAAAAGTTGTAATAGCATCGAGTAAGGTTGGCGGATCGGCAAAGGCAACAGTTCCATCAGCTAATTGAACTGCTTGTGTCGTCGAAACTTTTGCTCCAGATATTATTGTTGCGAGTAATAAGGTAGCTCCGATTCGCCTCAGACTAAGGCTTGTGCCAATCATTTCTAGTTTTGCTCCAGATCTAATTTACATAACAAGCTTCTCTCATCTACCTTAAATTCTAATTAGATTTTGTTCCTAGCTGTAACAATCCTTGGGTAATTCCAGGGAACAACCGATGTAAAAAAGTAGGAACTTTTGCCGTACCGACTACTACTTCTGCTTGAGAATGTTTAACCGCATCCCAGATAGCCTTTGCCACGTCTTCTGGCTGACTGACTAAAGGAGAAGTTAAGATCTGCTTCATTTGTTCTGGATCGCTATCCCTAAAAACGGCGCGTTCCATAAAATCACTGTTGGTTACACTCGGATGTATTCCCGAAACTTTGATACCCTGAGGTTCAAGTTCTAAACGCAGGGTTTCAGTCAAGCCCGTTACAGCGTATTTACTGGTACAGTAAGCTGTCATATTTGGCAGGGGCACTTTACCGCCAAAAGAACCTACGTTAATGATATTACCCTGCTTGTTGGCTAGAAAATGAGGCAGCAAGCTATTTATCGTATAAATATATCCCCACAGGTTGACCTGAATAATATTTTCCCAGTCTTCTACTGTGGTTTTTGCCATCGGTGCGGTCATGCAGATACCAGCGTTATTGACCAAGACATCTATTTGGGAAAAACGCTCGATACCCAAGTTTACTAGCGCTTCTACTGCACTGCGATCGCTTACGTCTGTGGCGATCGCCAATACTTGCGTTCCAAAGCTTCTAATTTCTGCCGCAGCCGATTCTAATTTATCTTTGGTACGGGCAGTGATAATTAGGTCGTAGCCTTTTTTGGCAAATAGCAAAGCTGTAGCCTTACCAATGCCTTGAGATGCGCCAGTTATAAGAGCGGTAGAAGACATAGCTGCTCGTAAAAATTGAGTTGGGTTAATTAAGTAAATTGACATAAACAGACAGTAAGGGAAACTCCTACTATCTATTATTTTTTTGGTTGTTGCTTTTTCGGAACTAAGTGGAGACTAGGGCTTAGTCGCTACCATACTGTCTGCTGTCAACGGAGACTTAGATTCTACATAAACAATCAAGCCAGGAACTAATTTACCGTTTAGCTTCTCTGCTTTAATTGATTTTGTTGCTTTGATATAGTAATTTTCGCCGATCTCACCCAAGGAAGGCAAAAGGCTTGCTTGAGATAGATCTCCTCTAAAATTGGGCGACACGGCTAGCACCTTATCTTTCTTGATTTCTTTAATAAAATACTGTTGCGTTTCTGCCTGCAAAGCTCTAGCTGGTTGTGTAAAACCGAAGCTTCCAGCGATGGCAATAGATAAAACAATTAGGCAAGACAAACTGGCACGAATTAGATTACGACCCATGATAGTGATTAAAATGAAACAATATATTTATATGTTAAGTAATATTAAGCAATATTGCCAGGTTTTGGAAATTTTAATTCTGAGTAATAATTCAATTATCGATCGCTGGTAGCCTGGCGATCGAATACATCAAACCAGTCAAAAATAGTAATCCCATAACTCCAGCAATGGGATTATTGTCGATACCCGTAACCCAGGTAGGAACTTTGTCGGTGTATTCGATTAGCTCGCCAACATTAACTATGTAATAGCCCCAAACTAAACCTGCATGAATGCCGATACAGATTCCCAGGCGATCGCCATATTTCTGTTTTGCCAAAACTAGCGTAATGCCCAGTAGCATCAGTGCGGGGAAAGTTATCGCCGTACGAATTATTTCATCTATTGATTTGAGAAAGTGTGCCAGAGCAAAAATAGCCGCACTAACCCAAAGACAAACTGTTTTGCTGTAGTCTCGGCTTAACTCATCTAGTAACCAACCACGGAATATTAGTTCTTCCCCCAAAGCAATGCCTAATGCGCTCAATAAGCCTTCGGCAGCTAATTTTAAGAGATTTATCTGAGAATTAGTCACTTCAGCCCAACCAAAAGCTGTCTTAAAAATAAACAAACCCAGGCACAACCAAAAGCCCAGAGCTAAACCTTTAATTAATTCTCGGCTGTTTCGACTGCTGCGTTCTAAGCCATAGCGTGTAAAAACATTATTTTCTTGATAAACGTGTTTGCTCCAAAGTTGCCAGAGAAAAAGCAATTCTACGAACAGCAGACTCATCGCGATAATAGTGACCAAATTAGGATCGTCACCCAGCAATATATGAAGGGGAATTGCTAAGGGCAACCATAAAAGAGACAAAGCACCAATGAAGCATAGTATCCTCATCGGTGCATTCAAGCGTGAAATTCTATTTATTTTGAGATTAGTTAACAATTAGCAAGAGGCAATAAAAGTGTTACAAGCTAACCATAACATCTTGGAAATTCAAATTATCTAAATCAATCGTCAGCTTCAATTGTACTGGTTAAACCATGATTGCGGAGAGTCTCACAGTAAAATTCGGCTGGTTCTAGAGCGCAAGTAATAACCAACCCCACACCACTATTATGAGTTTCCATCATAATGTTTACAGCTTGAGGTTGAGTCATTCCACCAATAGTCTGCATCAAGACTTGAACCACATACTCCATGGAGTTGAAATCGTCGTTATGGAGTAATACTTTATAGTTGGGCGCGGTTTTTCGCACCGTGGAAGTCGAACTTTTGTCAATTACAGAAGTACCCAAAGACACAACTTTTCTCCCTTGAAATTTCTTTACTAATGATTATTTGTTGGTAAGCCAACTCAAAATTAAGTTGGATTGGAACTATCCTGATGGCAGGATAAGCGATCGCCACTGTCAAAGCAAAATCAAACTCATTGTACCCAGCGATCAAAATAAGGCGCTATTCCCTAGAAGATAGATCTTGACTTTAAGCCTTGAAAGCTAGGTCAACACAGCAGTTGTAAGAGCCAAGCTTGCTTCTAAACGTAATTATACCTAATTTATAATTTGGGTAAAGTTGAGGGTAGAAACAGATTGCAATTCCCTTAACTTTATCCAAGATAAAATATACAATAGAAAAGTTAAAATAACTTAATAAAAATAAATTTATTACAGATAAGTTATGATTGCTATCCCTCAATCTGTTCCTGGCACCTACTGGCAGTGGCGAGGTAATTCTATTTACTATGTGTGTGCGGGAGAAAAGAACTCTGATAAACCAGCTCTGCTGTTGGTACACGGCTTTGGCGCATCAACAGATCATTGGCGCAAAAATATTTCCCAGTTGCAACAGCAGTTTCAAGTCTGGGCGATCGATCTTTTGGGTTTTGGGCGATCGGCTAAACCAGCTCGGGAATACAGTGGCAATCTCTGGCGAGAACAGCTGCATGACTTTATTACTGAAGTTATTCGTCAGCCTACGGTGTTGGCGGGTAACTCCCTTGGTGGATATGCGAGCTTGTGTGTTGCAGCGACATATCCTCAATCTGTTGCTGGTCTAATTTTACTCAATAGTGCGGGACCTTTTAGCGATAAAAATTCAGATACAGAGCAGATAAATAGTTCTAATAAAATAGGCAAAATAGTGCGGTCTATTTTACTACAGCCTTGGGCGAGTTTCTTGCTGTTCCAGTACGTACGCCGCAAATCCACAATCAGAAAGACCCTCAACAAAGTGTATTTTGATCAAAGTGCAGTGACAGACATTTTGGTGGAAGACATTTATCGTCCCTCTTGTGATGTTGGTGCGGCAGAAGTATTTAACGCTGTGTTTAAAACTCCTCAAGGCGAAAAAGTAGACGTACTCTTGAGTCAGATGAAATGCCCCCTATTACTGTTATGGGGAGAAAAAGACCCTTGGATCGATGCTAGAAAAAGAGGTAGTGATTTTCGTGTCTATTATCCCCAGCTAACAGAGTATTATTTAGAAGCTGGTCATTGTCCTCACGACGAAATTCCAGACGAAGTTAATAACCTAATAACAAACTGGATTTTATCCCAGGGTGAGCTACAATCTTAATTGCTGAGTTCTTAATAATTTGTTACAAGGTAAGTAGTAACTCAATCTATAGCTTTATGTTTGGTGGATTTGTTGGTTTTGGTAATAAAAAAGGCGGAGATTGGGGGGAGAACTTGATCAACACTGTCGCAAGCAACACAATTCGTCATTTATTTACTCGCAGCGAGTTGGTAGAAGTGTCGGTAAAATGTAATCCCTCAAGCAAGCTGCTTCAGGGTACGATTGATAGCTTTAAAATGAACGGTAGAGGCTTGGTGATTCGCAAACAGTTTAGGACGGAAGAAATGTCCTTTGAAACCGATGCTGTGGCGATTGACTTTAGTTCTGTAGTTCAAGGCAAAATTTCTCTCAAGCAACCCACTCAGGCGATCGCCTTAGTCAAGTTGTCCGAAGCCGATATCAACAAGTCGTTTGAAGCCGATTTAGTGAGAAAACGTTTGGAAGGTTTGACCCCAGAAGGCTTAACTGAAATATCTGGGGGAGAACCCGTATCTTTCACTGACGTACAGGTACAGTTACTACCAAATAATAAAGTAAAGCTTTTGGCAAAAGCATCTTGGGAAGATACGACAATTCCCGCTAGTCTTAGCTGTACTTTAAACATTGCCAAACGCAGAAGGGTGAAGTTTGAAGACGTTAAGTTCGAGCAGGATGACATCGATCCTAAAATTCAGAATGAGTCCGAAAAATTGACCTTAGCGTTGGGTGAAATACTCAATGAGATGGTCGATTTAGATCGATTTAACTTAGATGGGGTAAAGTTGCGTCTTAATCGGTTAAATACCGAAGGAGATATGCTACTGTTCAGCGGATATGCCCAGATTGAGAGAGTTCCCCAGACGGGTTAGGGAAAAAGCAAGAAGAAGGGTTTCATAGTTTTAAGTCCATTGGTACGTGCATCACTCTTGTACTTGGAGATGGAAATTCTACTCCGCAGATTTGAAAACCCAGCTTTTGGTAAAAACCGATCGCCGATAACCGAGCGTGAAGAAGTACGACAACTGCCCCCTTCTTTTGGGCTAAATCGACACTAGCCGCGAGTACCTTTATTCCCCAGCCTTGTCTTTGATATTGTGGCGTGCAGCTACTGGCTAGAGTAATATGCAAAAGCTTAAGGCTTAGAGCTTACAGCTTGTTTGATAAACTTTAAATTATGCCTAATGTTAGTGCGATCGGCGATCTTGACTCACCTAAGCCTTATACACGAATTTATCTTTAAAAATGATTTCAATTAAATTATTTAAATCTCTACTATCTGCTTGTCGATATTTTATTGAACTTTGCTGTTTGGGCTACAAACGACTAACAGCTATTGGAGTTAAAACGATTGTCATTAGTCTATTAGTCTTGTTTCTTAGCTTTTCTGGTTGGTGTACGTCTCCTGCATCGGCTACGATAAACGACGATCGCTACGAAGGCAACATATTTGTTTTGTTTGGTGGCAATGGCTCTCTTGTGCCCCCCCGTATGGATTTACCCACATCTTTGGCAAGGGAAAAACCTGCTATCTTAGTTTTTTATGTCGATGATAGTAGCGACTGCAAACAATTTTCTGGCTTGGTAACTAGAATTCAAGAGTTTTACGGACGGGCAGCTAGCATCATTCCCGTAACCGTCGATTCCTTTATTGACAAAGAGCAATATCGTCCCGATGAACCTGCTTACTACTACAGCGGTGTCGTCCCCGAAACCGTAATACTCGACCAAAAAGGGAAGGTAGTTTATGACGGCAAGGGACAAGTCCCCTACGAAGAAATCGACGATGTATTGCGCGAAGTATTCGATCTTCTGCCACGTTCGGAGTCAGAAGTTTTGAAACGTCGTTCTTTCAATGAATTCAATTCTGGCATGACTCAATAAAGAATTAAGAATAAGCACCATTGCCAAAAAGTTCACCAGTTTCTTTGCATAATATTGATACGTAAAAACACATCGATAACATAGCTGCAATATTGAAATTGGATTTGGCAATGAAACTACTATCTTTAAAGGATCGATTTCACTTTAATGCGATCGCCATAGCGATCGCTAGCTCTCTAGCTGTTATTAGCGTAGGTTCGGCTAAAGCTGAGAGTCAGCAAGGTTTTCACTGCGATACTAACTCTACCGTTCCTACTACAATCTATAACAATGCCGAAGGTATATCAGAACCTTGGATCAAA
>JBCDCO010000130.1:0-15736 GCA_039181635.1 Cyanobacteria bacterium P01_G01_bin.19
ATGTTCAAAGCCATGGTTTATATTGCAGCTTACGGAAATATTTTGCGCGCTGACATCAACGGTAATTGCCAGAGCTGATACAGTTAATAAAGAGGTAACAAATACTTGAGTGTCAATAATTTTCATCGTTTTTTCTCCTTGCTATTCTGTAGATTTATATTGCTGGAGAAAATTGGGTATGCATATTCCAAGTCAAGCTAATTTGTGGAAATCCATATAGTCATCCCATCTTTCAAAAGCTAAAAGCTAAAAGCTAAAAGCTAAAAGCTAAGAGCTTTTAAACAGATACATTATCAAATCTACGCTTTTCAGTAAACACTAAGTAGTAGATATAGTCATTTTAAATAAGAATGATACAAATAAAGCTTGTATATATTCTTCCCAATCCCAAATCCCTAGTCCCTCGAACAGACAAACTAGAATGTCTCAGAATTAATTGAAACGACTATAAATGCTGGATTACTCTTTCACTCCAGTGAATATTAAAAATGGCTGCATAGATACGGTTGCTGACCTTCAACATTTCATTTTCTTTAACTACCAAACCAGACAGAACAAGTTCGTCGTGTTCTGGGATGTCTTGGGCAGAAATTTTTTCCTGTTCTAGAATTTTTTGATATTCCAATAGTACGGGAACGGTTGCTTGTTTGAGACTAAGAAGGCGATCGCGGATGGTTCTCAGGTGTTCTGGCTCGTCTTGAGCCTCCCAATTGTCGATAATCTTAGTTTTGACTAAATCTTCGATCCATTTTTGTTCCCCATTAATGGGAATTGGCTCGTTAGTATTGCGAATTAGCCGACAAATTTTCTGACTTAAGAATGGTTGTCCTCCAGTCCAACTCAAAACTTCCCTAAGCACGATCTGAGGACTGCTAACCTTGTCTGCCAATCCTCGTAAGAGTGGTTGAGCTTCGTGTATTTTAAACCCCTTAAGGGCGATCGCATTACCAATATTAAATGGAGTTCGATTTTTATCTTGAATTAGCTGAGAGGGAGTAGCTACACCCAATAGCGCGAATGTTAGACGATTAAATTTTGGCTGTTCTGCTCGTCGATTAAACAGGGTTCGCAATAAGATCAAGAAATCGTCGGTATTAAAATCTAGACTGAGAATGCTATCTAGCTCGTCAATAAAAACTATTATATTGCGAGTAATTTTTTCTAATAAAACGCGATCAATAAACTCCCCTAAACGCTGTACTGGCGTTAGAAAGTCATGTTCTTTCCACCAGCTTAGGAGTTCGGATAGTTCGATAATTTTAAGCCCGCTTACCAAGCTATAAACAAAACCTGCATACCATTGTTCGAGAGATACTTGCTGACTGCCTATTTCAGATAAATCGATCGCAATACAGATAAAATTTTCCGCCCAAAGTCGCCTCATGATTTGGACTCTTAAACTGGACTTACCCATTTGCCTGGAGTTGAGAACGTAGCAGAACTGTCCTGCTTTTAATGCCTGATACAGATGACGATCTGCTTTTCTAACTACATAGGTAGGTGCGTCCATTGGCAAACTACCGCCAACCTGGTAGTCAACATTCAAAGACTGTTCATCGCTACGGAGTAGAGCATTTTCTAATTCTAATTCTGCCTGAGTAGCCTTGAGAATTTTTAGAGTCTGGGACAGTTCTGCGGTACGTTCTTTAACCGTTTGTTCTAAATTGAGATTGTATTTGACTAATTTATCTTTTGCTCTTTGCAATTCATTAGTTTGGCGCAGGTTTTCTTGACGCAGATAGCGTAAGTTGGTGTGAGTCTCCATCCGTGCAATTAGCTCCTCACGGGAAATTGGCTTATTTAGATAGTCATTTGCACCCACATTCAAACCAGTTACCAAATCTTGCACCTGAGTTTTGGCAGTTAGTAGCAAAATAGGTAAACGGTCGAGAGGATAGGTTTCTCTTAGCTTTTTTGCTACTTCATATCCCGTCATTTTGGGCATCATGACATCTAGCAGAATAATATCGGGCTCCAGACCATTGTCTAATAGTTTGAGAGCCTGCATACCGTTAGAAGCTTGAGAGATTTCGTAGTTGGCGTCTGCCAAAGAAAGGTTATTAATCAACACCTGTAGATTGGCAGGATCGTCATCCACAATCAAAACTTTATTCGCCTTTCCATCGCCATTATTTCTTGTAGCTTGATAGACTGGAATTTGCGGCGATTTGGCTAAGGATAAGTTGCTAATATCTTTTTGCAATGCAGGTATTGCTGCAGGTAGATTATCAGAATCCTTTGCCAGAGGCATAGTAAAGCTAAATTCCGAACCCCTCCCCACGTTAGACTCCAACCAGATTTTGCCTCCATGACATTCGACTAATTTTTTCGTGACCGACAGACCCAAACCTACCCCACCAAACTCTCTAGCAGTAAAGCCTTCAGCCTGGGCAAAGGATTCAAAAATGCAGTCTCTCTTATCTTCGGGAATCCCTATACCAGTGTCCTTAACGCTAACGATCAATTCATCTGTTTGATTGAGGCGATTTACCGTCACTTCGACTATACCCCGTTCGGTAAATTTAACCGCATTGCCAATTAGGTTATAAAGTATCTGCTGTAATCGATCTTCATCTGCTCTAATTGGAGGAATGTTATCGGCAACAGCGTTAACTAACTGCATATCTTTATTCCCGACCAAAGGACGACAGAGAATCAAAACTACTTCCACCACCTCTTTTAGTCCGACCGATTTGAGACGTAGGTTTAATTTATCGTTGAGTATTTGCGAGAAATCAAGAATATCGCTGACTAGGTTAAATAAACGGCGACCGCTATTGGCAATCATGGCTAAATTTGCCGAAGTTTGAGCTGAAAGCTTTCCTGTTGCACCATCAATCAGAGATTCGCTGATGCCGATAATGCTGTTTAGAGGCGTTCTTAGTTCGTGGGATGTATTGGCTAAAAACTCATCTTTCAAGTTTTCCAAACGCTTGAGTTCGCGGTTGGCTGTTTCTAATTTGGCATTGGCTAACAATAGTTCTGCAGTGCGATCGTCTACTATTCTTTCAAGATTGGCGTTGAGATCTTTTAGTTTTGAGGCATATTCTTCCACGGATGCCATAACTTGGTTATAGTGATAGGCAATTTTACCTGCCTCGGTAAACTTTTCTTCTGGCACTCGCAAACTATAGTTTTTAGTTTTCGCCTGCCGATCCATTACCTGAAATAATTCGTAGAGTTCGGTTTTGGCATTGTGTTCGGAGATATTTAATCCAACTTCTTCCTCTTCTACAGTCACCCGTAAGGGAAAAAAGCGATTGAGATTACTCAGAATTAAATAGGTAACGCCAAAACTCCAAACAAAACACACCCCAATCCCCAAAAGCTGCACCAAAATTTGACTGTAACGACTCAATCCTGTGTTCAACATAGATAAATCGCCAAACAAACCTACTGCTAAAGTTCCCCACGCACCAGCCAATCCATGCAAAGCTACAGCATCTACGCCATCATCAATTCCCTGATGTTCGATCCAGTTCGTTCCGAATATTATAAGACAGCCTCCTGTTGCTCCGACAATCAATGCTAAAGGAGTCGATAGAGAATTACACCCTGCAGTTATGGAAACCAGTCCTGCGATCGAGCCATTAATTAGAGTCTCGACCTCGACTTTGCCTATTCGATGCCAGCCGAGTAACCCAGCACTAATCATTCCCGCAGCACCCCCCAATACTGTGTGGGCGATAATAGCGGGAATCTGCTCGGAAATTATGAAAGTGCTGCCTCCATTAAACCCAAACCAGCCAACCCATAGCAGCATTACTCCCAATACTGAAAAGGGCAGATTTGAGCCATGAATTTTTCGTCCTTGCCAACCTTGCTTATTTTTGCTGATAAACCTGCCAGTGCGAGAACCTACTACTAGCAATGCCGCTAGGGATACCCATCCACCAACACTATGAACGACAGAAGAGCCAGCGTAGTCTACAAACCCCATCTTACCCAGCCATCCGTATAGCTGCCCTGTAGCCGCTCCATTCCAAACCCAATGCCCGTAGAGGGGATAGATTAAGCCTGAGATTAGCATCGAGATTATCAGGTAACCCTGAAACTTCAATCTTTCTGCCAATGCGCCAGAAACAATAGTGGTAGAAGTACCACAAAACATTACTTGAAATAGAAAAAATGCCGCAACTTTAGAATTGGCATCGAAATTGAGAAAAAACCCCGATATTCCAGTCAAACCAAACCAATCTGAGCCAAACATGATGGCATAGCCAAAACACCAAAAAAAGCAGATGGAAATACCTAGATCTACTAGATTCTTAATCGCGACATTGATGCTATTTTTCGATCTAGTCAAGCCAGACTCCAAGCACATAAAGCCAGGCTGCATCATTAGCACTAATCCAGCGCAACCGACAACCCAGATAACGTGTAAATCGAGTTCTTGCATAATCAAGTTACTGTGGTTTAATATTGCTTACTGCGTTCGCAGTGCTGCTTTTGATACTTTTTTCTTTGACTAGGCGATCGCAAAAATAACTTTGATAGAGCTTACAGCTTAAAACTGCTTGATTGCTCTGTAATTCCACTAAACCCAAACTCTCTAGTTTAAATGCTTGCAGTAGCTCGATCTCTATCGGGTGAGAACTTTGTAAAACTTTGGCAAAAGCATCTTTTAGCCGTTCGTCTTGCTCCAAAGTCCACAAAAGTCGCTGTAAATGATTGCCATAAATTCCCGTTCCTTCCATTCCTTGTCGGGCTAACTCATCCAGGGTAATGTTGCATTGCCAGAGAGAGTATAGTCCTAATTGAGTTAAGTAAGGCTGTCCACAAGTCATCTCCAACAACCAGCCTAATTGGTCTGACGATAAGTTCAAATCATATTGTCGAGCTAAAAGTTCTGTTTGCTCGCTGGTTAACTTGTTTAACTCGATTGGCAAACCTACGTTAAAAGGAGATTTATTGACGTTGAGAGGAATATATACCTCGGTTGAATGAGCAACAATCAATCTCAACCTTTGCCAAATTGCGCTGTTTTTTGCCTGCTCGTGCCAGGTTCTCAGCAATCCAAAAAATTCATCGGCTATTTCAGGATAATCGAATAAACGATCTACATCATCTAGCGCCAATACTAATGGTTGAGTACAATTTGCCAACAGATATTCTTCAAAATAAATCTTGCAGCTAATCTTACTACCAAATAGTTCGTTCCAATATCCATCTAGCCGATTTGGTAGCCGCATTCCCAAGCCGATACTAGCACTAAACCACTGCAAAAATTTATCTAAATCTTGCATGATCGAGCGATCTGCAAGCTGAAAACTCAAAAATACCGTTTTGCATCCTTCCTGAGCTGCATGATCTATGATCCTAACCATCAGAGAGCTTTTTCCCATTCTACGAGGAGCTTTGATCCTGATTAACGATCCTGGCTGCAACACTTTTTCATTACACTCGATTTCTACAGGCGATCGCTCTATATAAAATGGTGAGTTTAGAGGGACTTGCCCTTCTGGTAAGGATGGTTCGTGGTTGCCATCTATTTGGGAATTGTTTTGGTTTGGGAACTCCGTTTTAGAATCTTCAAGTTGGTTATCTGCTATAACTTCAATGTTTTTTATGCCGTCAATCGGCTTGGTAAAGTCAATCTTGGTTAAATTCAAATCAAAAGCTTTAAAATAGTCTTCTAGCGTTTGTCTATCTACAGGCTTTTGACGGCGGCGAACCTTAGTTAAAGTGTGCGAGCTGAGTCCTGTAAGCTCATTTAGCTCTTCTAAAGTGTAGGGAATTCCTTGGTTGATTTGAGTTTCTGCTTTTTCTTGTGCTGATTTTAGACGCTGCCATCCTTCTTGAGAAAGAATAACTCCTCTTTTGCGTTTCGACCTTTGACTAGAACTAAACATACTTCTTCGGCTAGAATGTGCTGCAGAAAACCTTATTCTCGGCTAGTGTATTTATTTGTAATTAATTTTACAATCGATTTTAAGTTTTAAGTTAAGCATTTAAATTACAAACAGATTGTCCATTACAAACGTTTGCAATCTTTCTCTAGATTCATTGAAAAGTTATTTATTGTAATTGCAATTTTAAGTTACGCGCTTAAAATGTTATCTTTCCTGGTGCAAGTTTAATTATAAATTCAAAATGGTAACTGCGATTAGACTTGTTGATACGTCATCAAGTTCTAAGCTCTCATCCAGTACCCTCAAGTTTAAGGTAAAAACATAGAATAGGCTTGGGAGTCCTTTCTACTATTACTGTATGACTTGAGGGTTTCTTAAAATCTGATGGGGTGATGGGGTAGTGAAGATAAATTTGCGCTGTTTATGAAAATTCAGATCGAACAATCTTGTTCTGTTGAAGGTAAAGTTGCTGTTGTTACAGGAGCATCTGAAAACTTGGGCAAGGCAATTATTCTAGGTTTAGCTCGCTCTAAAGTAATTACCTACGGTACTGGATTTTTCTTGAATATGCCCTACGAATCAGCCAATAATCAAACTTATGTTCATTGCGATGTCGAAGATCCCATGGCTTTTAAATACCTGTGTATGAATTTATCTGCTCGACACAATAACGTAGATATTTTAATTAACGCCGTGGAAATCGATACCGCTTCAATCTCCATCGATGCAAATAAGAGCAACAAGCCTAATTTACAACAGATAATCGAAAGAAAATTGACAATAGCCTATAGTGTAAGCAAAATAGCCGCTGAAATTATGAAAAATTCTGGAATTGGTTCGATTATAAATGCGATCGCAATTCGGAATGCGATCGGCTTTCCCCACGATTTTAGCTATATCGCTACTAAAAATGCCTTACTGATATCAACTCGAAAGTTGGCGATAGACTTGATTAAAGACAACATCAGAGTTAACAATATTGTGCTGGGATGTTTACCAGAAGAGCCAAACCATGACTCTTCTAAATCTGATTGTTACCATAATTTATTTGACTCGATTATGTTTTTGGTTTCCCCAGACTCTGGGTCGATTACGGGACAAGATATCTTTATCCTGGGCAATTCGCCAACCGAACGAAAACCTTGTCGTACTCTATCGACCTATCACTGAATGAACTATGGGTAAGGCTTGTTGATCCGCTTCATTATTGATAAAAATTCTCTATATTAAGTTTAGGTTAAATTAACCGTCTAAATTATCATCTTTCCTGGAAAAACAGAAAGTCTAAACACAAAATGGAGCGAGAAGAAATGGGTCGATACATGCAAACACGATGGAATTTATCAAAACAAATAGAGGCAAAGTAATTTTTACAACCCTACTGGGTATCCAAATACCTCTTTTTGCACTGGTATATTATCTGTTGCTATCGACTATATTTTTGCCTGAAGACACCCTGACAAAATTTTCCGCAGAAATTCCCTTAATAGTTTCAGCTACCCTCTTTATCGATATTTTAGTTACGGCGATCGCTTCATATACGATATTTCTGTTGCTTTCTCCTGTTACTTTGACCTCTAATACATTGAGTAAGTATCTAGAGGAACTACAAAGTAATCGGGCTGATAAGTTACCCACTGATTTAATTAATAATGCTAATGCAATAGTTGCCGATAATTCCCAGACTTTAGACAAACTAGACAGCGTTATTCAGTATTTGGTTGACTACGATACTCTCACTGGTTTACCCAATCGAAAACTGTTTCAGACTTATATTCATCAAGCCATATCAGAAACAGCAAGCCATCAGCAATTTGCTTTGATTGTTTTAGATCTAAATAGTCTCAAAAATATTAACAGCACTCTCGGTCGTCATATAGGCGATTTACTATTAAATCAAGTCGCTCGTAGATTGAGCAATTATCTATCTACCGATGATATCTTGGCTCGTTTTGGTGGCGATGAGTTTGCAATCTTGCGTACCAACATTACCGACTGCGATAGTTCGATCGCCCTATCAAACGATTTATTAGAAAGTTTACTACAGCCCTTTTTATTACATGGCGAACAGATTCATTGCGATGCCAAAATCGGGATTACAGTTTATCCCTTTGACGGGGTGACAGTAGAACAATTACTGCAGAATGCTGACACGGCAATTTATCAAGCAAAACAAGAAAAATTAAATACCTATCAGTTTTATTCTCACAATACTAGTACAAAGCTCAAGCGTACTCTAGCCATCAAGGAAAATCTGCGCTATGCTCTCAAAAAAAATGAATTTTCAATTTGCTATCAACCCCGCATAGAAATTTCTACTGGTTATCTGGTGGGAGTAGAAGCCTTGTTACGCTGGAACAATCCCGAACTAGGATGGGTATCCCCCAAGGAATTTATCCCCATAGCTGAAGAAACCAGTCTCATCATGCCCATCGGGGAATGGGTATTACGAAATGCTTGCCTGCAACACAAACAATGGCAAGAAGCAAATTTATCCCATTTGCGAATGTCTGTAAATCTTTCAGTCTGTCAATTTAAGCAACCAAACTTAGTCGAAACCATTAACTGTATTCTTAACGAAACAGGCATGAAAGCCAATTGCTTGGAACTAGAAATTACCGAGAGTATTTTGGTAGAAGATATTGAAAGAGCGATTTCTATCTTATGGGAGTTAAAGCGAAAAGGCATTTCGATCGCCCTCGATGATTTTGGCACGGGCTATTCTTCATTTAGCTACATCCAAAAATTACCCATAGACACCCTCAAAATTGATCGCTCTTTTGTCACCAACATAGCCTCTAATCCCGATGATGTTGCGATCGCCAAAGCAATTATCGCCCTAGCTCAAAGTCTAGAACTAAAGATTACCGCCGAGGGAGTAGAAACTCAAGCGCAACTAGAATATCTGCAAAATCAAGGATGTAATGAAGTGCAGGGATATTACTTTGCCAAGCCCTTGTCAGGAAAAATATTACAAGATTTCATACTCAATTACAACGCACTCGCTGATCAAACAGGAAATACCTCAACAAGATAAAATAATTGCAGTAAGCGTAATGTGAATTATTGGTTTGACAATTCATTATTAGAGCGCATATAAAATCTTATGTAATGAGCTGGAGCGATAGGGAGTGGTAGTTAAACCAGATTGGTTAAGGGTTAAAGCACCGCAATTTGAGCGAGTAGGTAGTGTAAAGGAGATATTACGCGATCTGTCTTTAAACACTGTATGTGAAGAAGCATCTTGTCCGAACATCGGCGAATGTTTTAGCGTTGGTACTGCTACTTTTCTGATTATGGGACCAGCCTGTACTAGAGCCTGTCCTTACTGCGATATTGATTTTGAAAAGAAACCCCAGGCTTTAGATCCTAACGAACCCTTACAGCTAGCTGAAGCCGTAAGCCGTCTCAAGCTCAATCATGTAGTTATTACCTCAGTCAATCGCGACGATCTTGAAGATGAGGGGGCATCTCAGTTTGTGCGCTGTATTGAAGAAGTCAGAAAAGTTTCTCCTCATACAACTATTGAACTGCTAATTCCAGATTTATGCGGTAACTGGCAAGCACTCAAAACTATTTTGAATGCCCAACCAGACGTTCTCAACCACAATACGGAAACTATCCCCCGACTGTATAAAAGAGTTAGACCTCAGGGTAATTATCAGCGATCGCTTGAACTATTGCAGCGCGCTCGCGAGATTTCTCCTTGGGTATATACAAAGTCAGGCATCATGGTAGGTTTGGGAGAGTCTGATGAGGAAGTTAGAGAAGTAATTAGAGGCTTGAGAAATGTAGATTGCGACATTTTAACCATCGGTCAATATTTACAACCCTCTCAAAAACATCTAGGAGTAAAAGATTTTATAGCTCCCGCTCAATTTAGAGGTTGGCAAGATTTTGGCGAGTCGATTGGTTTTCTTCAGGTTGTTTCTAGTCCCTTAACTCGTAGTTCTTATCACGCAGAACAAGTTAGATCTTTGATGAAGCTACACCCAAGACAAAAAACTAGCAATGTTTCGTAAAACATATTTTAATAAAAGAGGTTTTTTAGCTACTTTTAGGGCAAAATTTTCCCGTGTAATCACTTAAAAAATATCGTTGTTTTCTACTTTAAAAGCTGAAAGAAACTATTTATCAAAAATGGTTTCTTTTTTTTTTCGCTAGCTGTTTATTGCCTAAAAAAGCTTTGTAATCTTCGCTAAATAATAGACAAAGACATTTATTAAGAAAATCTAAAAAAGATTTGTTAAATAGATATTGTAAAGTTATGTAAAGTATTTTCGATTTGAGGAACTTTTAGCCACTCGAATACTTCCTCACACCATAAAGCAATATTTATCGACTTCCTTACAACTCTCTGTAGCTTTAACAACAATCAGCCAACCGTGTTGTTACTGAAATTGCCAAAAGACAAAACTGAAAAAAAACGAAAAAAAGGTCAGTAATGTTCTTTTTGCCATTGAATTGGGCAACCTATTTTCAGAGGAGGAAGTCAAATCCAAAACCTTCACTGGAGTCGTCATTAAGAGATCCCTATGCTTGCTAGTTCTTCATACGTTGAAACCGAAAGAGATAATTCTTCATCCAACCCTGAAATCAATCTCAATTTAGAAACCGATCGCGATAGTTCCGACAAGCTAGCCGAAGAGCTTGTAGAACTCGATCTGGAGACTATAGATCCAGATCGTATTGCTCGTCGAGGCAGCCGCACGACTACTGATTTGGTTCGACTATATTTACAAGAGATTGGTAGAGTTCCCTTATTAGAAAGAGACGAAGAAGTTTCTGAAGCTCAAAAAGTTCAAAAACACATTCAAATTGTAGAAGAACGAGCTAAGGCAGCAGAAGCTGGTAACGAGACTCTACAAGAATTTATCAAGCTAGTAGATGTCCATGATCGCTTAGTCACCCAAATCAGCCATCGTCCGTCGTTAAAAAGATGGTCGATCGCTTTGGGAATGGAAATTCCAATTCTGAAGGAAAAATTGGCTCAGGGTAAAAAAGCCTGGGCGGAAGTTATTGGTTGTGAAGTCAAAGAGCTAGATAAGATCCAAAAAAGTGGTATCCGTGCTAAAGAACACATGATCAAGGCTAATTTGCGTCTAGTTGTTTCCGTAGCTAAAAAATACCAGAATCGCGGTTTAGAATTATTAGACTTGATTCAAGAAGGCACTTTAGGCTTAGAAAGGGCAGTGGAAAAATTCGATCCAACTAAGGGTTATAGATTTAGTACCTACGCTTACTGGTGGATTCGTCAAGGTATCACTAGAGCGATCGCTACTCAAAGTCGAACTATTCGCCTTCCCGTCCACATCACAGAAAAACTCAACAAAATCAAAAAAGCTCAACGCAAAATTTCTCAAGAAAAAGGACGTACGCCTAAAATCGAGGACATCGCTAAAGAGCTAGATATGACTGCGGCACAAATCCGCGAAGTCTTATTGCGCGTACCTCGCTCGGTTTCTTTGGAAATTAAAGTAGGTAAAGAGAAAGATACAGAGTTGGGAGACTTATTAGAAACAGAAAGTGCTTCTCCTGAAGAGACTCTAATGAGAGAGTCTTTACAGAAAGATTTACACTATCTACTTTCGGAACTAACCAGCCGCGAGCGAGAAGTAATTCAAATGAGATTTGGCTTTGGCGGCGAAAAGCCTTTTTCTCTAGCAGAAATTGGTCGTTGTCTGGAGCTATCTCGCGAAAGAGTCCGCCAGATCGAAGCCAAAGCTTTGCAGAAATTGCGTCAGCCAAGACGTAGAAACTTGATTAGAGATTATTTAGAATCTCTCAGCTAAATCAACCGAAATCTAGCATGAAGTTAAAAGGAGAAAGATTCTGATTGATTCTTTCTCCTTTTTTTCTCAAATCTATTCGGTGGACAAAATAAAAACACTTCAACCATCATGAAGTGCCAGACATAAAGTTTGTTTTTAAAATATCAGAATTAATAACCAGCTCTAATCATTAAAACGAATAATGTCATCATCGCCCAAATATTCCCCATTCTGCACCTCAATCATCACTAGAGGAATTACCCCAGGATTTTCTACTCGATGAGCCGTGTTCATCGGAACATAGGTAGATTGATTCTGCATGACCAAAGTTTCTTTGCCATCGCAAATCACTTTTGCTGTACCTGAAACTACGATCCAATGCTCGCTGCGATGATAGTGCATTTGGGTACTCATATGTTCCCCTGGTTTAATTTCAATCCGATTGATACAGTATCTTTCACCCCGATCTAAAGATTCGACTCTACCATAGGGGGGGGTTCGGGTTGCTGCTTCTTCAGGAGTTGAAGCGACTTCAACACTGCTTTCCTGACTGCTTTTTTCGCTCACAATTTTACTCTCCAGATTGTAATAGCTTTGTTTCTAGTTTAGTTATAAACAATTATATTTTTTTTGCCTGATAAATATAGAAGTTGCCCAAAATTCCCAGAGTTTCTACATGGTAGTCAGGCAGGGGGTTTGGTAAAGGAAGATCTACTTGATAAATACTAAATAATAAAAAGTTCTTTCTGGTAGTTTGTTGACTAATAACCTCTGCCAAAAAAGGGCTAGCTGTAGCGATCAAAATATGGCATTGCCCTTCCAACCAAGCCCCTACTTCTTCTTTGACTTGAGTGCAAACCTGTTCTTTGACTTGAGTTTTGAGAGTTTCACTAGCATAAGCTTGGTAGCTGGATTTTTGAGGATTAGTCAGAAAAGCGATTACTCCTAAACCAATACCAAAAATTCCTACAATACTTGTTTTTTTAAACCTTGTCATAAAGTTTGGCAGTATTTTTCTCAATTTTAGGTTATCGGCATTGAATTTAGCTTTATGGTGTTATAATAGTAAACCGAATGCACGCGGCGGGCGTAGCCAAGTGGTTAAGGCAGTGGTTTGTGGTACCACCATTCGTGGGTTCAAGTCCCATCGTCCGCCCTGGAATCTAGCTTGAAATAGGGGTAGTCGTAGATATGATGACTATCTCTATTTTGTATTTGCTACAGCCAATTTATAGAGTCTACAAAACAATCTGTTCATTGGATGTAAACTGAATCTTTGGCTTTTAATTGTAAAGCTACTTGGGAAGACTAATGGTGTTGAAAGACCAGCTTTTAATTACAAAGGTCTTTACTCCAATCTAAATGACCGCGACCTTTATAACATTTAAATTGTTGACCAGCCCAAACTACTTGCCACATATTGGCATCATTGTCGTTATAAGGGACAAACTTTACTAAATAACGAATACCTGCCACTGAATCGTCTGCTAGGTTGGTTTGAATAATTTTAACTACTGGAGATTTGTCTTGGTCGTAGTCTATTGTTACTTGCTCTTGTTCGGATTCTGTTGTTTCTTTTAAGCCTAATGCAGCGAGAGCGATCGCTTGAGGATCTTTACCTATGGCAGAAGGTTTTACTAAATCTGACTCTAGTTTATCTTCCATTTCTGATTTTTGTGTGTTCCAGCGTTCAGCAACGGTAATAGATAAATAATTGTCTTCGATCGCTAAAGATGTTTGCTGAGACTGAGCATTATCTTGCCATAAATAAATTTGGCGATCGCCTGCTTTTGATGATTGCTGAACTGTGGCAAATAACTTGCCTTGAGGATCGAAAGCCAAAAGTCGGTTTTTGGATTCTCCAGATAAGTTCATTACATTTCTCAGAGGTAATCCTGTAATTAGATCGGTCATAACTGAAGAATGAAAATTACCTGCTATCAAGCGACCATCAGAACTAAGACTAAATAAACCATCCTTACTATGAAGATGATTGGTTCTTTGATAAGTTTTTCCTTCTTTCCAGTTCCAAACGTTAATCTTACCGTCATAGCTACTGCTGACTAATCTTTCTCCGTCAGGAGTAAATTCTAAGCGAACAATATCGTTGACATGACCGTTTAAAATGCCAATTGGTTTTGATTGTGTTTCGTTCAGCGACCAAATTTGAATTTTATTGCTTTGTTCTCCCTGGGTTCCTCCCGTGGTATTGGCATCCACCATCGCCATTGTTTTACCGTCAGAAGTAATTGCCATGGTTTCTACGGGATGTTTTAAATCAAGGCTGAATAATTGCCGAGCATTAGGAAAGCTCCAGGCTTTAACTTTTGTACCACAAGCAGTATAGAAAATTTCTCCTGTTGGATCGAACAAAACTTGGCGACATCCTTCTGACTCTTCTAGACTGAAAACTTCTTCTCCTGTTTTAATGTCCCAAACTATTAAGGAACGATCTGGCGACAAAAATCCTTGACTCCAGGTACTACTGGCAAGGAAGCGACTGTCGGGACTGAAGGAAATTGCTGTAGAGGGAATTTCCAAATCATATTCTGAAGAATAGTGACTCGGAAATTCGCGTTGAATTGTTCCATTGTCTGTATCCCACAAACTAATTTTCTCTGAGTCTACGCTAGCTAAGATTTTTCCATCTGGACTGAACCTGATAATGTTGGGTGTAGATGATGTCTCTAAAATATTAGTAAGTTCCGCATTCGACCAAGGATAAGAAAGACGATTTTTAAACTCAATATCTCTATTAGCAATCAGGTTTGATTGTTTTTGAGCCCAAACTTTTGACTGACAACTAAAAGCAAGTGCGATCGCAATAAAACATTTACAATAAAATCGAATGCTCATAGTCAATCAGTTATGGATGTATATCTTGTTTAGGAGATTTTTAGCAGGAAAGAAAATCAATTGGCTGCGCAGCTTTATAACAAATCGCCCTTACAGTTCTACCATAAGAGCGATTTGGTGACATTAGAAATGACTTTAAATTACTAGAATAAATAAGACTTGGCAGATAAAACAGAGGTTGCTGTGAGCAAGACGCCTAACAAAATTATTACCCAAGTTTTGTTAGAACTAGAGGCAATAGTTTTAGCTACTAATGATTCCTTCTCTGCTAATTGCGATCGCAAGCTGTCGATTAAACTATTTTGTTCGTTTCCTTTTAAATTTAGTAAATCGTAATTTTGCTTTTCTTTTTCCAATTGCTGATTTAGCTTGTCAATTGTGACCGATTTTTCGCTTACTTCTCGACCTAGATCGTTACTTTTAGCAATTTCTTGCTTCAATTGATTATTAATTTGCTCTTTTTCAGCTTTTTCTCGTTCTAGCTGTTGTCTAATTTGACTATTATTTTGCTCTTTTTCTGTCTTTTCTTGGGTTAACTGAGCTATTTCTGTCTGTTTCTGTTGAAGTTGTTGCTCCAGGTTGTGAGTAGCTTTATTTTGTTCTTCTATTTGAACTCTTTGCTGATTTAGCCGTTGTTCTAAAGTGGTTATTTGTTCCTGTTTGGTAGTTAACTGATTTTGGTTAGTTTGATTTTCTGCACGCAAACGATCTAGCTCGCTTTGTTGTTGCTGAATTTCATCTCTTAATGTACCTAGCTGTTGATTGGTATCTGTTAACTGCAACTGTATATTTTCTTTACTGTTTGTAGTTTCAGATAGCTGTTGTTGGAGTTGATTGATTGCTTCTTCTTTTTCTCCTAGCTGTTGGCTGAGATTGTCTCTTTCTCCGTTAACACTATCTAACTGCTGTTGGAGGTTATCGCGATCGCTTTTTATGCCCTCTACTTCATTTTCCTTTTCCGATAGCTGCTGTTGAAATTGGTTTAAGGCTTCTTCCTTCTCTCCGTTAGCACCATCTAATTGCTGTTGAAGTTGATTGATTGCTTCTTCTTTTTCTCCTAGCTGCTGACTGAGATTCTCTTTTTCTCCGTTAACACTATCTAGTTGCTGTTGGAGATTATCGCGATCGCTTTTTATGCTCTCTACTTCATTTTCCCTTTCCGACAACTGCTGCTGTAACTGACTTAGAGCTTCTTCCTTCTCTCCCGACTGTTGACTGAGATTCTCTTTTTCTTTAACAGTATCATTTAACTGCTGC
>JBCDCO010000131.1:0-15705 GCA_039181635.1 Cyanobacteria bacterium P01_G01_bin.19
TCAGGTTAATCGACTCAAGATGTTGAAAAGGCAAATGTATGGTCGTGCCAGTCACGAACTACTCAAGAAAAGATTTTTGTATCCTGTCTAGTAAACTAGCGATTGCCTGATTCTTGGATCACCAAAACTGTGCAAGACCCCATTTTAACTGCATATCGAACTAACAATGCTGGGGAAAGAATTTCCGAGGGTTCGAGAAACTGCAGTCAAGTTTAACAAGTAAACCTTATCGGAATTAAGTATGTAGAATGAGTAGCAAGAATTTGAGCAAGAAGAGGAAGAGAGTTAAAGTTAGATACTTCTCCCTCATTACAAACTACATTACCGTTAAAACAATCCATCTGGTGCAAAAATGATTCTCAGCTTAGATTGGTTAAGCAATACGAAGATAATCTAAATGTAGATTAAAACACACTACAAGACTGATACTATTTCTAGTATCCCAACAAGCTTAGGCTTGATGTCTATTTAAGCGATGAAACAAGTTATCTCTCCTGTATTCCAAGTGGGTATTTATGCTATTGGCTATCTTTCTGCCACAACTAGCGCAACTTTAGCCCAAGTTACATCTGATGGCACGGTTAATACTCAAGTCAATCAAAATGTTAATGTAGCTGAGATTACGGGTGGGGAAACCAGAGGTGGTAATTTATTTCATTCTTTTCAAGACTTTTCTGTTCCTACTGGTAATGAAGCTTTTTTTAATAATGCCAATGATATCTCCAATATCTTCAGTCGAGTCACAGGCGGTAGTATTTCGAATATTGATGGCTTAATTCGAGCAAATGGTAGTGCTAGTTTGTTCTTAATTAATCCTGCTGGAATTATCTTTGGTGAAAATGCCAGATTAGATATTGGTGGCTCGTTTTATGGCTCGACTGCCAGTAGTATTTTGTTTGAAGATGGCGAGTTTGGCGCAGTAGATAATTTACAAGAACCGATATTGACTGTTAATGCTCCTATTGGATTGGGTTTTCGGGACAATCCTGAGGATATTATTAATCGTTCTGTAGCAGGTGGTGTCGTTGAAAACTTAGAATTTGCCCGCCCTGATTTTGAGATTCCTCAAATTCCTGTTGGTCTTCAAGTAAAACCTGGACAAGACATCTCTCTTATCGGTGGTGAAATCAAGTTAGAAAACGGCAACATCTATGCCCCTGGCGGCAAGGTGGAATTAGGAGGATTATCAGAAGCGGGAGTTGTTTCCATATCTAATGACGGTAGCTTCAATTTTCCTGAAAATATAACTCGAAGTGATGTATCACTTACTAACAACCAACAGCAAGAGTACGGGAGCATTGTCAATGTTGCGGGCAATGGTGGAGGCTCAATTAAAGTTCATGGACGCAATTTAGAACTGAGTGGCAGAAGTTTTTTCTTTGGGGGAATAAAAGAATCCTCCAATACGCCTAATGTTCAAGCAGGAGATTTTGAGATTGATGTTACTGAGAATATCGTCTTGAATATGAGCAGAATAACCAACATTGTGTCTTCTGGAGCTGAGGGCAATAGTGGTAACATCAACATTAAAACCAAAAACCTCTCAATTTTTACACCCATAGAATCTACTGGTAGGAAAGATGCTGGCAACATTAGTACTAATATTTTTGGGACAGGTAATGGAGGAAATATTACAATCAATGCCTCAGAGCAAATTTTTCTGCTGGAAGAGGGAAACCAAACTTTTGGTAGCATTCAAACTACCATAGAGCCAGATAGCATCGGCAGTGCAGGAGACCTTACCATTAATACTGGTTCCTTACTAATAAATGGACGAAATTCGGTTAGATCCCAGACTCATGGTAGAGGCGATGCGGGCGATGTTACGATTAATGCCTCAGAACAAATTTCTCTTCAGGGACAATTTATTAGCAATAATCGAAGATTGACAACTGGGATAACAAGTCAATCAAGAAATGACGCAGAAGGTAATGGCGGTCTAATTACCATTAATACTCCATTCCTGTCGCTGAGCGATCATTCTCAAATAACTGCTTCGGCACAAAGAGATAATCAAGCAGGGGATGTTAGGATTACGGCTGGAGATATTATCCTGCGTAATACTAGCCAAATAACGACAGGGACTGGCGGAGCTGGCGGAGTTGGTAATGGTGGAAATCTCTTTATTGATGCTCGATTTATAGTTGCCTTCCCCGAGCAAAATCCAGATGTTCTTGACTTTCCCAATATTGGTATTTCAGCCGATGCTACTAGAGGAAATGGAGGAAACATTGATATTACTGCGAAAGGAATCTTCGGTATAAAAGAGAGAGAACGAGAACCAGGAGTTAATTTTATTTCTGCTAGCTCTGAGTTTGGTGTAGATGGCACGACTTCTATTTCTATTCTCGATATCAATCCGACTCAGGGAGTAACAGAACTACCAAATAATGTAGTCGAATCAGAAGAAACAACCCAGCAAGCCTGTGAAGCTAATCGCGAGGCAGCAGCGAAAAATAATCTAGCCATTTCAGGTAAAGGTGGTATTATCCCCGAACCAGGATTGCCTCTAAATTCTCTCAATGTCTATGTAAATGGCGAATCTACTTCAGCTACAGCTACCCCTATACCCATAGAAACCAGTCAAGGTAAAATTCAACCAGCCAGGGGAGTGCGAGTAACTGAGTCTAGAGGAGTCATTCTAACTGCATATCGAACTAACAATGCTGGGGAAAGAATTTCCAAGGGTTCGAGAAACTGCGGTCAAGTTTAATAAATCTGAGCAGGAAGTCCCACGCTATAATGTCAAGAAACAGCTTGCGAAGCAAGAAAGTAGTCGTCTTCAACGACATTAGCCATTCGGCTCTGTGCACCTAGCGTTCTAAGGATGTCACGTGTCTTCTGCCTTATAAGAAATACTTAAATAAAGCATTACATATCAAAGTGAGGACATTTTTCAACCTTTTCCCCTTTCTCTTTGACCTACGAAGAGTAAACTTAATTTGTCAACTTGTCCTAATCTAACCTGGTACTTCTACATTTGCTGCAAATAAAATGTTTAAAATAAATTCTCAATTCACACCAAACATTGGCGCATAACCGAATCAGCAATAATACTATCATTACTCACTTTTATCCGTCGCCAAATCATCGGGCTAATGCCGACTAATACTATTTTTAGCTGATAAATAATCGGCAGTTTTGACTTTGACATGAGTTCATTTTAAGCGATTCCCCTCCCCTACTTTTTTTCGCTCTCAACAACACTATTTATCTCCAGCCTAATAACTGCCAAAAATCAACCTTGTAGGCCGTTGATTGAACTCCTCGATCTTGGGATTTAATGGGAATAGTCTGTAAGTCACTATCAAGAATGGAAGCTAACATATTATTGGCGGAAAGATATGGTTTGGGCGAAGGCTCAAGCGTGAACAGAAGTAAACTACATCGATCATCTGGTTCGGCAATACAAATAACAGGTAAACCCATACTTTCTTGGGCTTTAAAAGTTACACTTGAGAAGTCTTTACCGATCGCTAAATAATTGTTTAGCTTTTGGGACACGGAATCACATAACTGATGTGGATTAGCCAAAGTACTTACTTGATCTCGATTCCAGTGGAAAACTGGTTGCAATAAACCATCATTGTTTGTGACAACTGTAGTTAGATTATTTTCATTTAATTGACAAGAAAAAACAGGGTTAGATGCTACTGCAGGTCTTTCAGTTACAAGAGTCATCCCAAGAGCTATTGCAGCAGTAATGGATAATGAGGATAAATGTTTATTTTTCATCTCGATACCTCAGTTTTAAAGAACTATGCATATTCTTAATCATACTGCTGAAGTTGCAAAAGTAATACTTTTCTCGATCAAAGATTTATGCTGTAAATTCTTGGTTGGAATATCGAAGAAATTGAAGCTTACTAGATGATGCGATCGCGTATATGTTTTTGACTATTATGATTTGGTTAACCCAGGAAGTATCGCCAAAATCGAAGAGTCTTGTCAAAAATTAAGTCAAGTCTTTAATTAAAAAATGTCTGCAGGATCGGCAGATCGTAACTTGCTCGTTGCCATCCCCCCTGCAAAACCACACATAATTATAGTCAGACAAAATACCCGAATAATAATATCAGGACGCATTGCTAAGGGAATTTTAGTAAGTTCGGTAAGCAGAATATAAACCCCATAAGACGAGAGAATACCAGGAAGAAAGCCTAAGATACCTAACAACAAAGCCTGTTGCAAAACAACCGACAGCAGGGAAACATCGGAATAGCCGATCGCTTTGAGGGTAGCGTATTCAGTCAGGCGATCGCTGACATCAGTGTATAAAATCTGGTAAACAATTACCGTACCGATAATAAAACCCATGGCAGCCCCAAAATTGAGGACTTTTCCATTAGGCAAAGAAGCCCGATATACCTGTTCGGCAGCGATCGTTTCCTCTCTAGTCATTACCTTAACTGCTGGGGGTAAATTTGCTCTAATTCTAGCTTGAGCGGCTTGAGGGTCGATACCAGATTCAAGGGTAATTACCCCGACACTAAAATTATTAATACTACTTTGTCCGTGACGGCGGGCATAATTCCAGTCACTCATCACCACATGACCATTATCAAACAAAGTACTACCCAGACTAAAAAGCCCTATCACTTCAACCCGACGGTTGTTCATTACTGTGGTAACTTGTCCCTGTTGGGTATAGAGTTCGGTAATTTGCCCCAGCTTTTCTTGAGACAGGCGATCAAACAGAATCGTATCGGGTTTTTTAAGGCGGTTTAGCTGCCCATTGATTTCTGATGATTTAAAAACGGGATGAATGGGATTAAATGCCAGAATTTTAACCGTATTAGGAAATAATTCAGCCTGTACTTGGGATTGAGTGTTGTTTTCTTGCCTTGAAGACTGCTGAGCATTTAATTCTGCTGGATCGACCCAATTAGCTTCTCGAACATATAAGGGGGCAACTTCTGTAACTTCTGGTAATGCCTTGGTACGATTGAGATATATCTTAGGAATCGAACTACCATCAATAGTAGGTGCATATGCCGAAACCAAAAACAAGTCCCCATCCAACTGTTCGGGTACTAATCTAATTCCATCAAATAATAATGCTCTTAATCCCAATTGAGTAAAAATTAAAATATTGGAGAAAGCAACTCCCATCAACGCCACAGCCAAGCGAAATTTGCGGTGAGATAATTGCGACCAAGGTAAAGCTTGTCTGGCTTTTATTCTTGGCAATAATGGTTTGCTTTTTGACTTCATGCGATCGCTTTTTTGGGCAACAAGTAAGGGATAATATGTAAGATATCGAAAACTAAAGATTAAAAATTAAGCTAAGATTACTGATATAAATTCTCAATACATAAACACAGATATAAATTAATGACAGTTGAAAACAGTCATACAGAATACGATACATGGGCTTGGCTTTATAACCAAACAATGGGTTCAACCTACGGGACAACTCAATTAAAAACTATAGACAAAATACTGCTCCCTATATTGCCAAAACCTTGTCATATTTTAGATCTTTGTTGTGGTACGGGACAATTAGCCGTTGCGCTGAGTCTAAAAGGATATAAAGTCACGGGAGTAGATAATTCCGTGCAAATGCTTCAATATGCCCGTAAAAACTCTCGTCACCAAGGTTCCATAACTAACTTTATCTTAGGAGATGCTCGAAATTTAAGCATTAGTAGTCCTGTTGATGCTGTTATTTCTACGAGTGCCTCTCTCAATCATATTATGAAGCTGGAAGATTTGAGAAAAGTGTTTCTTCGTGTTAACCAGTCTTTAGTTGATGGAGGAGTATTTTTCTTCGATGTTAATCATCACGGACAAATGCAAAAATGGTGGAATGGTCGTTTAGCCGAAGGGGAAATTAAATCTCATTATGCTTGGGGAATCGTGCCTAACTATAATTCCGAATCTAGAACGGGTGCTTTCAAAGTCTTGACTCATCACAACACCAACATTCACAATAAGAGTCTCAGCCAAAATCTTAAAAATATTTTGTATAAAATATTAGGGCTACAAAGATTGACGGGATTGCGCCTTAAGATCTTGGAAAATTTTCAAACATGGCAGCCAAACTGGAATTACGATGAGGTAAATTATCCTGTTCGAGGGCATAGTGTAGAAGAGATTAAGCTACTCTTAGCAGAAGCAGGCTTTTTTGAAATCTCGGTGTTCACAGTTGATGGCAGAGAGTTGAATAGCGATCGCTCGGCGTACTTCTTGGCTCGTAAGTAATGCAGAGGGAGTAGGGTGCAGAGGGAGTAAGGGAAAATTGCTTAATGAAAAATTAAAGTTATTGAGAATTATAAGCAAGTAGACTAGAATTATAGAGAGTGCAGAATATGCACAACTCCCACCACTTTGCAGTAGTTATTAGTTATTGGTTATTAGTTTTTTAGGTTTAAATTCTTTTGTAAACATTAAGGTTTTTAATTGGTCAATGTACTTAAAACTACAGACTGAACTAAAAACTAAATACTAACTACTAAAAACTCATTAAGACTATGGTTATTAGTAAAAATAAAAATAATAGTATTCAGCAGGAATATGTTAACTCTTTAGTGGAGTCTTTCGCTCAAAAAACCGTTGCTTCCAAGCAGATAGCCCAAAAGAATCGTTCTATCCTTGCTGATAAAAGTTCTCTAGGGTTTAATTTTTCTCCAGAGTTGAAGGAAATTTGCTATCCCATAGTCTGCGATCGCTCTTTCGGTTCTCGTCTTTGGGATGTTGATGGTAATGAATATATCGATATCCTTATGGGCTTGGGGATTAATCTATTCGGACACAATCCAGATTTTGTTAAGAAAGCGATCGCCCAACAGTTAGAAAAGGGCATGCAGATCAGCCCGCAAAATCCCCTAGCGGGGGAAGTGGCGAGTTTAATTGCCGAAATTTCGGGGATGGAGCGAGTTACCTTGAGCAATACTGGTACGGAAGCAGTGATGACAGCAATGCGAATTGCCAGGGCTGCCACCAATAAACCAAAGATTGCTATTTTTACCAACTCCTATCACGGTCATAATGATAGTACTTTGGTTAGAGCCAAACTGACTGAATATGCTAAAAAAGCAGCAAATAGAGTGATTGATCGCTCTAACAATTGGTTACAGACTTTCGCCAGCCCTTTACAGTCGCTCCTAAACTCTAGTATTGATTCTACAGCCGTACCTGCTGCGCTTGGCGTATCCCCAAATACGGCAAAAGATATCTTAGTGCTAGACTACGGCAATCCTAGCTCCTTAGATATTATCGAAGCCAACCGTCAAAATTTAGCTGCGGTAATTGTCGAACCCATCCAAAGCCGTTGCCCCGAACTTCAGCCTCAAGAGTTTCTGCAAGATTTAAGAAGTATTACCGAAAAATTGGGGATAGTCTTGATATTTGATGAAATGGTAACGGGGTTTAGGCTACTACCAGGAGGGGCGCAAGAATGGTTCGATATCCGAGCCGATCTAGTTACCTATAGCAAAATTATGGGTGGTGGAATGCCCATCTCGGCGATCGCAGGAAAAGCCAAATATATGGCAAGAATCGATGGGGGTATCTGGAACTATGGCGACGATAGCAGCCCCAAAGTCAAGACTACCTTCTTTGCAGGGACTTATTGCAAACATCCTCTGGCTTTAGCAGCCGCCAAAGCAGTTTTATCAGAAATCAAAAATCGAGGCGATATTCTTTATCGAGAATTAAATCAGCGCACATCCGAGCTAGTTACCCAGTTAAATCAATATACCAAAGAAGAAAACATCCCCGTTAAGTTTACCTGTTTTGGTTCGTTTATGGCGATCGCCCTTTCTCAAAGTAAAATATCCCCCACTGCTCTCAATCTACTCTCCTATCAACTGCTGGATAAAGGCATTCATTTACGCAATGGCGATAAAGGAGGATTTTTATCCACCGCCCATACCAAAGAAGATATAATTTTTATTCGAGAAGCTTGGCAAAGCAGTTTGAAAACCCTACAACAAGCAGAATTTATCTAAAGAAATTAATTATGACTCAAGACAACCAAGAAGATAAAACTATTTATCTAGTCGTCATGGACGATGAAGAAAGATACTCCATTTGGGCAGAATACAAAGAAATTCCCTATGGTTGGAGAGCCGAAGGCAAAAGCGGTACTAAATCTGAATGTTTGGCATATATTAAAGAAGTCTGGACTGATATGCGCCCTCTCAGTCTTAGGAGGTATATGGAAGAACAACAGCAAGCTGCTAGTACTGAAGGGTAATTCAGTAAAAAGTGTTGGGGAGACTGGGAGACTAAAAACTAGAAACTAGAAACCAAAAACTAAAAGCAGATAGCTGTCCTAAAGAATACAGCTTCGCATAATAGCTGATAGCTAAAAATGATAAATGATAAATGTTCAATGCTAAATGTGAATGTCCGAGAATGAATTTGATCGCGAGCTAGATTTGCTCGTACCTTGGGATATTCCTATAGAGAGTCAGTTAGACAGGGAAACTCAAGAACAATTGAGTGAAGTTCTGATGTTATTTCTTCAAGCCTTGTCAAAAAGCTCACTGGAGGAAGCATTGTCAGAAATAGCTCATTTGCTCGAATATTTAAATGCGATCGATACAACTTCAGTAGAGATAGAAAATACCCAAACTCCCATTAAAAATTGGGAAGTCAAAGATTACGATCGCTTTTTTAAAATTAATCGCATTCAAACTAACTACCCAGAAATAGCTTTGGTGAAGGGATTACTACAAAATACCCATACTTTTCTTTTACTTTGTCAGCAATGTGGCGATCGCTTGGATTCGCCACAAATAGAGCTACAAAAGCAGGGTTTCATCACCTATGCTCGATTGTTAGCCAGAAGTTTTAACTTACAGTCTTTTTTAACTGAATAGACTTCGTTTGGGATTAACTAGTTCTTATCTAATATAATATTTAAGACAGACAGTTATTTTATAAAGTAAACATTATATTAGATATGAATCATAGTTCTTATAAAATCTCCCCTACTCCTCCGCGATGCGTCCCAAAGGATACCGCTCCGCACTTGCCCCATCTTCGTGGGATAACATCCTCGAATGGGGATAAAGCGAGTCCTTCAGGGCTCCCTTGCTCCTCTACTTCCCCTGCTTCAGCTTCGCCCTCTCCCCAAACGATCTGGCAAGGATTTCATTGGTCTTTTTTCATTAATATCCAAGGCTTAATAGTATGTTTGCAACGCTTTGAAAAACAGGTTCAAGCTCAAAATTTTGTTGAAGCTGAAATCGAATTAAAAACCGCTACGGAATTGATGCTGGCTTCTAGTGCTTCGATGATTCTAGCTGGTAGTTTTAGCAAACAAGAATATGAGACTCAAGTGCGCGAAACAATGATGCCACCCTATGTAGAATCTAACAACTTTAGTGGTTTGATGTCTTGGGAACACTCAGCCCTAATTCAGCTATGGAAAAGGCTAAGTCCGATTTTTGCCGATTTGCCCGACTCCCTCAAACCCGAACACCAAAATTTTGCAAATGCCCATAAAACACTAGCCAACGCTCATCGATCCGTCTGCGAAAAATTCGGCGGTAGCGATAATGGTAGCTTGAGGTGTAAAGAAAATACTGCCCTTAATACCCTAGATAAGTTTAATTCCAACAGGCAATCTTTAATCGATCCCCAAAGCCAGGGTAACAGGTAACAAATAACAAGTAACAAACAGATTTTACTCCTCTACTCCCCCTGCCTCCCCTGCTCCCTCTGCCTTATGCCTGCATGCGGCAAAAACAAAGGGCTGCGCCCGCATGTATGCCTTTGCGCCTTCTGCCTTCATTCGGAATAAATTTATCGGCAGTTAACTTTATTTAAAAAATCTCAAAAATTTTATTTGTAGTAATTGCTAATAATTTTTTAGTTTTTAGGAACCTTTCTGTCTATCAAACAAAATGTAAGCTGATGTACCCATATTAGAATACACCAGCTAAAAATAAACTGAATTAGAGCAAATAAGGAATGGCATCAAAACTGTATTAACGATATATAACAAGCAATTCTAGGAATTAAACTTGTCAATATTGTTTTCTCTACAACTTAAAAGTCGCAAGATTCCTTACCTTATCAATATATCATCAAATAAGCTTAATAATAGTTACTATCAATAAGTTAAATAGAATATCTAGCAATAAGCTAGTTTTTTTCGTTCATAGAAATGAGAGCTATAGTTGTTAGAGCTTATATGGTAAGGGTTTACGGTAATTCAATCTCTTTAATATGTGTTAAGTTTTTAGAGTCAATAAATAAAATTAATGAAAACAAGATATGTCTACTTCAACAGGTTTGTTACGTCCCTTCGGTCATGTAGAAGACAACCCCATATTATTGGATAAAAGTATTACGGAGCCAGTCTGTGAAGGCTTTAACGCAGTTTTATCTAGTTTTCAAGGTCTGTACTTACAATATCAAAAACATCATTTCGTAGTTGAAGGTTCAGAATATTATTCTTTACATGAATTTTTCAATGAAAGCTATGAAGAAGTACAAGGTCATGTTCATGAAATAGGCGAGCGCCTCAACGGTTTGGGCGGAATACCCGCAGCTAGCTTTAGCAAACTAGCCGAACTATGCTGTTTTGAGCCAGAAGAAGACGGGGTATTTGGGGAACGTCAAATGGTAGAACACGATTTAGCAGCAGAACAAGAAATCATTAAACTACTTCGCCAGCAAGCGGCTCAAGCAGAAAGTTTGGGAGATCGCGCTACTCGCTATCTATACGAGCAAATTTTGTTAAAAACTGAAGAAAGAGCTTATCACCTACAGCATTTCTTGGTACACGACAGTCTTACTCTTGCTTTTGTAGGTAGATAAAGATGAGCAGAAACTAAAAGCAGCTATAAAGCATAATAGTCTATAGCAATACATCGACTCCTAAAGTTCCTCTCTTCCCAGAAATTAAAACGAAATTATTTTCTGTGGCAAAGTCAAAAGTGGAATTTTGGGAGTTTTGCTTTGATCGACAGTTAGAGCAGTTAGAGCAGTCCTAAAGGATACCGCTTCGCATATTAGAGCAGTTAGAGCAGTCAATGATTAATTTTCTTGAGTCTGAAACAATCATTATGAGGACACAAGGTTTGAGGTTTCCTCAAACCCGTGAGATATCCATTTCATTCGAGGTTAAATTCTGTCCGAATTATTAAATTTAATTTTTAGTTACTTGTCATGAGTATAATTATAAAAATTAGAGTAAGTGCATCAACAATCGAACAGAATTTGTATTCTTCTTGTTGCTAGCAATCATTGCTAAAAACTATGCTAAAAATTGAAGGTCTGAGTAAGACCTATTCCAATGGAATTAAAGCGATAGATAATATCTATTTACAGATAGATCGCGGTATTTTTGGTTTATTGGGTGCGAATGGTGCGGGGAAATCTAGCTTAATGCGTACCCTAGCCACACTACAAAATGCCGATCGCGGGAAGATAACTTTAAATGATATCGATCTGTTGAGAAATCCTCAAAAGGCGAGAACTATGTTGGGTTATTTGCCTCAGGATTTTGGAGTTTATCCTCAAGTTTCTGCTGAAGATTTATTAAATCAGCTAGCTGTTTTTAAAGGATTTACGAATACAAAACAGCGCAAAGAAATAGTAGCTCACCAGCTACAACTAGTTAATCTTTACAACCAAAGAAAACAAAAACTGGGGACATTTTCGGGAGGAATGCGTCAAAGATTTGGCATCGCTCAAGCATTACTAGGTTCTCCAGAGTTAATTATTGTAGATGAGCCTACCGCAGGCTTAGACCCCACAGAAAGAATTAGATTTCAGAATTTATTAGCAGAAATAAGTCGCGATCGCGTCTTGTTACTTTCAACTCATATTGTTGAAGATGTTGCCGATCTATGTCCTCAAATTGCAATCATGAAGCAGGGAAAAATTGTTAATTCGGGCAGTCCGCGATCGCTCGTAGGAGAATTACATGGCAAGGTTTGGCAGAAAAAGATCGAGCCAGAGGAAGAATTACAATCAGATTGGACGGTAATCACTGCAAAAATGAGCCAGGGAGCTAAATGGGTGCGAGTTTTGAGCAGTTATGCCCCAGATACCAGTTTTGAATCGGCTACACCCGATCTTAATGACGTTTATTTTACTGCCATGTTGGACAAAGAGGCGGTAGAAATCAGTTAGGACAGTTAGGGCAGTTAGAGCAGTTAGAGCAGTGAGGGCAGTGAGGGCAAAAGTAGGGTGGGCGACGCTCGCTTGAAAAATAACTTACTGCACTAAAATACTAGCTTCGCGTCGCCCACCAAATTGAAAATAAGGCGTTGGTAAATCAGAGTATGATTTTAAAATTTTGAATTTATTTACAATTTTAAAAAAGCTTATAGCTACGGACGCATTACACAGGCTAACGCCTCAAAGTCATGCTTTGCATGACGCTGGACGGACGCAAAGCGTCCCAGTCTTCCGAAGGAAGACGATGGCACATACGTGCCGTAATGCGCCGTTTCCAGTCGTCGAAGACGACACGGGGCATTGCCCCTACCCTCTGAAAGTCAGTAATATTGTGTATGTCATCACTTAAATTACCAACGCCGAAAATAATTCCTTAAATCTACATTTAGACTTTGAAGAAATCTTTCCGCAATACGTTTCTACCTTCTGTAGTCAATACCGCATTTTTGCAGGTAGCCCAAACCGAACCGTCTCCCTCAGCCATTTCTCCTTCAAGGTATTTACTGTCGAGGGCAAACTGCAAGTGTTGCTTGACTTCTTCCTGTGTTACTTCTCGATTGTCAAAGTCTTCTTTAGTGTAGCTAACCTCTTCCATTGACTCGCCGTTTTCTTTGATTTTGTTCAGCAGAAAATAGACAATATGGTCTTTGCGCTCGTTTGGTGAAATAGACATAATTAAGTTCCTCAATTAAAGTTAATGAGATAAGTTTTCATTAGATTCTGATAATTAATATAATTAAAAGAAAATTAAATAATATCTATCTAAGGCTATAAAAAGCGCTTTCAAAGCGATCGCCAAAAATAATAGAGAGCAACACACAGATTTTGTACGCGAGATTAAAGTATAATTACTCTCAATAAATTAAAAACGCTTCAATCGTCTTTTCTGCTTTTCTTGGCTTTGCCCTTGAGAGTCTTCACCTCAGATCGAATAGAAATGAAATCTTTGTTCTTTCCTATTTTTAACTTCGAGCTAAACTACCATTTGCGTCGCCCGACGTTTTGGTTAATTGGGGCATTGTTTTTTACGATCGCCCTAACCGATGTAGTTTCTAATGCTTCGGGGGGTAATGCTTTTTTCTACATCAATAGTCCGTCGCAAATCTTCCAAACGACCATTTGGTATACCATCTTTGGTATTTTGGCAGCCTCGGCTTTTGTGGCAGAAACTTTTGTACGGGATAGCAACTATCGAATGGAGTCGCTGATTTTAAACACGCCGATTAAGAAACTAGACTATCTGGGTACGAGGTTTATTTCCGCTTTTGCTATGACTTTAGTAGCATTCTCGGCATATTTACTGGGGATGTTTATCGGCACAATACTACCTGGTTTAAATCCCTTTGCTTTAGGCGCATTTCGCCCTGAAGCCTATGGAGTCAGCTATTTACTGTTTACTATTCCCAATTTATTTATCGTTAGTGCGATCGCCTTTGTGGTAGCTTCCAAAACCCGCAGTATGGTAACTACTTACGCTTCGGCGATAGTTTTAGTTATGCTCTATCTGGCATCCTTGATGATGTTGGGGACAGAGGTAATTAATTTTGAAGGCTATTCATTATGGGCAATATTAGATCCCTTCGGTTTTCATGCTTATGAAGAAACCACCTTTACTTGGACGGTAGAGCAACACAATACCCTAATGCCTGCTTTGACTTCCACCTTAATTTTAAATCGCTTATTTTGGCTGGGTTTGAGTGCAATTGCGATCGCCTGGAGTTATGGCAGTTATGAGATGAAGCTTTTTGAAGGCAGAAGGTTTTTTGAAGGCAGAGGGCAGAAGGCAGAGGGCAGAAGGGAAAGGAAGTCAGAAGGAGCAAATTCTTTACCCGTTACCCGTTACCCTTTACCCTTTACCCCAACCCAGGAGCCTCGACAAGAAAATTCAGTAAAACAATGGTTGTATCGCAGTTGGTTTGAGACGCAAGCGGTATTAAAAGGAAAGGCGTTTATTCTGCTGACTATATTTGGTTTGGCTAGTTTGATAATGACAGCGTTGGGTACGCGCACCTATCATTATTCCTATCCCAGTACGGATTTGTTGGTTCATGCGGCAAATATTTATCTAGAATATATCCTGTTTGCCATCATTATCGTTTATGCTGCGGAATTAATTTGGCGCGATCGCAATTTACGCTTGCAGGATGTGATTGATGCGACACCTGTATCCAACGGGGTGTTGGTTTTTTCTAAATTAACGGCGTTGTTTGTGGTGATTACTATTAACCTATTGTTGGCGATGGGGGTAATGGTGGCCTATCAAGCAGCAAAGGGTTACTACGATTTTGAGTTTCCTTTATATTTTAAAATGCTGTTTGTCGAACACGCGCCTTATTTCTATCTGACGGCAGTATTGGCTATATTTACCCAAGTAATTACCCGTCAGAAATATGCGGGGATGGGACTTGCGATCGCTCTTTCTCTATCTAAAATTCCCCTCGATGCTTTGGGCTGGTATCACAACCTATACCGCATCAACCAAACCAACGATATTGAATACTCCCTGATGAATGGTTACGGGAGATTGCTAACAGGGCATCTCTGGTACGTACTTTACTGGGGTATCTTTGCTGCGATCTTAATGATGTTAGCTTATATCTTCTGGCTGCGGGGTACAGATCGAGATTCCTGGAGGCGATCGCTTGCAATAGCTAGTGCTAAAGTAAAAGGTACATTAGGCTTTTTAGTATTATCATTCATTGCGGTTGGTACGTGGATTTTCTACAACACCAATATCCTCAACGCCTATCAACCTCCTGGGAAACAAGAAACCGCCGCCGAAGTTGAAAAACGCTTCAAGCAGTATGAAAGCTTGCCGATGCCCGTCGTTACGGATACTAAGGTCAACGTCGAACTATATCCCAACGAGAGATACTTTACTGCTAATGGGGAATATCAGCTTCAAAATAATACCAACTCCCCCATCGAAGAAATTCACCTGCTGACTTTTGTTAATTTACAGCTAGATAAAGTAAATTACCCAGGAATGACTCTCAGGGAAGCACATCCCGAATGGGGCTACTATATCTATGACTTGACAACTCCTTTAATGCCAGGAGAAAGTCAAACCATGCAGTTTACGACTAGCATTGCCAAACCTCAAGGCTTCCGCAACCAAGTAGATAGCGACGACATCTACACTATCTACCCCAATGATGTTATCGATAACGGCACTAACCTATATAGCCCGTTTATCCTACCCTTTGTCGGCTATACCAAAATGGTCGAACAGAAAAAATCCTGGCTACGCTACAAACTCGGTTTACCACCTTTAGAAGAGAGGGTATTACCCCACGACGATCCCCAAGGTTTAAACCAAGGCTTCCTTTTAACTCATCTAGGCTGGGGCAATACCGAAATTACTATTGGTACGACTAAAGAGCAGATACCAGTTAGTACGGGCAAGCTAGTTAAAACCTGGAGCCAAAATAACCGCACTTATGCTCAATATCAATCTACTAAGCCAGATAAAGGCAAATTTACCATCTTTTCTGCCGAATACGCAGTACATACTAATAACGATTACCGCGTACCGATCAAAGTTTACTATTACCCCCAACA